>JAZNZQ010000265.1:0-8200 GCA_045595035.1 Eubacteriales bacterium
CGTCATAGCTCTCGCCCTGACGGTAGTAACGGCTCGACTGGTTGCCCGAGCAGCCCTGCGAGAAGCCGACAACGGCATTCTTCTCCATCTCCTCAAGCTGGAGACGAAGGTATCCGGGATAGTCCGCCGTGCATACGTTGCTCCACTCGTGGATAAAGGTGGGGTGAAGCGTGTAGTTTACAAAGATTCCGCGAACCACGTCGGAAGTATCCTTGACTGCCATAACGCTCACAAGCGGATCGTGAGGACCGCCGGGAAGTCTGCGGTTTCCGCCTATACCCGATTCCGCGCCGCATACAGTTACGCCTGCGGCAAAGCATGCATCGAATGAGTTCGCCTTTGCCTCGCAAATAATATCAACGATAAGACCAATAAGCGTCTCAACGTATTCCTTCGGCTGTTCAACTCCCGACTCGATACCTTCTATATCAAGCCGACCTGCCGCCCAGGGACCCGAGTGGGTGTGAGAGCAGCTTATCATTATATTCTTGCCCTCGATACCGCAACGCTCTGCGGCTCTGCGACGCACTTCACTCACATGCTTCTTCGAGAAGAAGAGGATGTCGAGAGTGACCATCGCAACCTCTGTCGTACCGTCAAAAAGGTACATGCACGCCGCCATAAGCGGATCGTGGAAGCCCTCGTTATATCTGGGGTAGTGGGGATATCCGCCAAGCTCAAGTCCCTTGGGCGGTGTCATATCCGCACGTGCCATTCCTGCCTTCAACATATTTAAAAACCTTTCTGTAATTCTCCCTCGAGCATTACATCCTTTAAATTAAATTCTTCGTCAACAAATATAAGATCTGCAAACTTGCCGGGGGCAATACTGCCTATCTTATCGTACATTCCTATTACTCTTGCGGGATTGCGTGAAGCGACAATAAACGCCTCTGCGATACCGCACCCTGTATGCTTCATAAAGTTCTTACAAGCCACATCAAGTGTAAGCTTGCTTCCCGAAAGATCTCCGTTCGCATCAAAGCTGAGGTCGGTGATATGCTCCATCTCTTTTGGCGACGGCTCTGTGCTTACAAAGCTATCCGAAATAAGTACGACACGTCCAAGTCCCTTTATAGTAAGCACGAACTCAATAAGATCGGGGCGCACGTGTATGCCCCTTGAATCACAGATGAGCTCTGCGTACATATCGGGATCCATAAGACACGCCTCGTCGGGGCCGCAGCTGCGTGTGCCCGCGGGAGTATTTGGACGGCCGGTTGCATTCATGCAATGTGTCTGAAGTCCGATGCCGTACTTTTTCATTGCACGGACTTCTGCCGGTGTTGCTTCACTGTGTCCTACGCTTATCATAACGTCGGGATCTTTGCTTTTTACGTATTCAAGAAAGGTCTCGATGCCATCGCGCTCGGGTGCTATTGCCCAGACCTTTGCGACACCGTTTGCGGCATCAACAAGCTCCTTGAAGTTTTCTTTTCGGATCTCGCCCTTCCATTTATTCTTTTCGGGAGATGCGCCGTACTTCGGGTTCATATAAGGTCCTTCCATATAAATGCCCTTTATCGCTCTGCCCGCGCTTTGTGTCTTCATAGCATTTTTGACTCTGCCGACAGATGCTATAAGATCCTCCTTTGAGAGGTCATAGTAGAGTGTAGCAAGCACCGTAGTTTCTCCGTGGGAGAGGAAATGCTCCGCCGCCTTCTCGGGCTCCGAATAGAACATATATTTATCGCCGCCGTGAACGTGGATATCCACAAGCCCGGGACCAACGTACATTCCCGACGCATCGATAAGTTCTGCATCGGAAGGAATTTTTGTATTCGAAGACGTACCGACCGATACTATTCTCTCGCCGTCCACGATAATGACCGCATCGTCAAGAATAAAATTATCAAGCACTGCCTTGGCATTAACTATCGCTTTCATTCTTATTTCCTCCCCAGAGCTTCTTTTCTATACTCCTGTATTTTTTATATTTTTCTTCGTATACCTTCGAATAATCGGATGGCGCATAGGTATGCTTTATCTCAAGCGGCGATATTATATCTCCCGCCGCCATGGCTGCAAGCATTGCCGCGCCCGCCCCCGCCGCTTCAGGGTTCTTCGGAACGTGAATGGTCATACCCGTAACGTCGGATATTATCTCAGGCCACACCTTTCCCTTTGCACCGCCGCCGAAAAGGATAAGCTTGTGTACGTTGCCGTACGCCTCCATTGCCTCGAGTATAGCTCTCATTTGAAAAGCAATGCCTTCCATAACGGCAAGTGCAAAATCACCTCTTTTTGTTGCAAGATTCACACCGTAAAAATTGCCGATACTGTCGGGATAATTATCGGGAGCGGTCGCTCCGTTCATATACGGATGAAATATGAGCGAGCTTCCGCGCTCTCTTGCTTCAAGCGCCTCAAGGTCGAGCGTTTTGTAATCGTCCTCTGCAAAAAACATATCGCGCACCCATCTGAGACAAGTGCCCGCAGTTCCGATAACGCCTTCGGTAACGAAGCTATCCTTCTCGACGTATCCGCACCATCCGACACCGTTATTCTCTTCTGTTTTCGCCTCACACCAACGCTTTGTGATCGCCGCGGCAGTACCGAGCGATATCGTCATAACACCGTCGGAAAGTCCCGCGCCAAACGCGGCACACTTTTGATCCTGCGCGCCGACTGCAACTACGCAATCATACGGAAGACCGAGGTATTCGGCAACCTCGGGAAGTATGCATCCCGCACTCTCGCCCGCAAAGGCAAGAGCGGGAAGCTTGTTTTTGTCAATACCGTAGTGAGAAAGGATATCCTCGCTCCAGCAAAGGTTCTTTATATCGTACATAAGCGTTCCCGACGCCATACTGTGGTCGGTCACGCACTTCCCCGTAAATCGTGCAACAAGAAATTCCATAGGCATAAGGAATTTGTACGCGCGCGCGTATATGTCTGGAAGATTTTCTTTTATCCACAAAAGCTTGGGAAGCGTATATGCGGCTGACACCGGCTTTCCCGTTAGAATATACATTTCCCTCTCGCCAAGTTCACGTGCGATGCACGCAGTCTCTTTTTCGGCTCTTACGTCAAGCCAGGACAGGGAGTTCATAAGCGGTTTTATATTTCCGTCCACAGGTACAACGGTAATGCCCTGCGAGCTTACCGAGATGGCTCTTATACTCCCGGGTGAGATCCCCGATCTTGCGATCGCATTTTTTGCGGTACGAAGTGTCAGAGTCCACCAAAGTTCCGCATCTTGCTCGGTCCATTTCTCTCTTGGAGTTATAAGAGGATATTCTTCATAAGACGATGAGAGCTCATTAAGCTTATCGTCATAAAGTATGCTTCGGCATCCCGTAGTGCCAAGGTCTACGGCAAGATATACAGCCACTTATCTTCCCTCTTTTCTTTGTGTAATTATTTCGCGAGTTCTCCTATGCGGATCATCTCGGCCTTTACGTTTGCTATCGCGGTCTCGGTTACGGGATTGTTATAATCCTGCGCGAAGTCGCCCTCGCATCCGAGCAGATTCATAGACGCCGTAAACGCGGGCATGAGATCGTTTGCAAGGAAGCAGTCTCTGAGCGCTATGATATTGTCAAGGCACTCTGCCGCCGTCTTATAGTCGCCGTCTGCCATAGCTCGGAACATCTTGCCCGTGTTGTAAGGTGTGCAGGAGAGCATGCCGTCAAGGCAGTTGTCGATTCCCCACTTGTATGCCACGTCGAACATATCAAGTCCCGAATAGACCATAATAAAATCCTTCGGTACATTCGGATTGAGCTTGAGCTTTCTGAACATTACCGTGTCAGCAGACTTGATTCCCGCAAAATTCGGCACCGTCTCGATAAGCTCGAGCACCATATCGTACGTGATCTTTGCCTGGCAAACAACGGGAAGGTCGTATATAAGTATCTTGTGCTTTGTAAGCGCAGCTACACCGCGGAAGAAATTCATCATCTGGGTTCTGTTGGTAGCCGCATAGTAGGGTGCCATGAATACAAGTCCGTCAATATCAAGGTCCTCAAGCGGAGCTATTCTCTGCTTAACTCTTGCAATAGATGTGTCCATAGCACCGACAAAAAGAGGAACTCTCTTTTCGGTTGCTTCAACTGCAACTCTTGCAACCTCGGGATATACGTCATCACGGATAAACGCTTCGATACCCATACTTCCCATGCAGAGAAGTCCGACAGCGCCTGCGTCTATCTGGTCGTTAATATGCTTTGTTAAACTCTCGGCTACAAGATTACCATCCTTATCAAGGGGCGTGCCGAGCGCGGGAACAAATCCGGGTTTCATATTATAATCCTCCACAAACTGTTTTATCTCTTAAGCTGAAGGTCGTAACGCTCGTCGTATGCCTTCTCCTCTGGTGTGAACTTGCGAAGTGTGTTGATAACTTCACCGTTATTCCACTTGCGATCGCCAACATCTTCTGTTGTACCCATGACCGTTACGTTGAGCTGTCTTCTTCTTGCGCGAACATGGTCCCAGTCGATGAAGTAGATGTGTGCGAACTCGCCTCCGTCAAGAACGCCGTCCTTAATAGTCATTGTTTCGCTTCTGCCGAAGAATACAGAACGGAGGTGTCCGTCCGTGTTCATGGATGTATAGTTGCCGGGCTCGTCAACGTATCTGCCGAACTGCGCGTGTACAGGGCCGGGATGGCGGTAGTCGCCCTCGTTTACGTAGTCGGGGATCATCTTACGCATAATGTCAAGAAGGTCGTGCTGAAGATACTCAAGGTCAAAACTGTCGAGGTCGTGCGAGCACTCCTGGATCATAACAGAGCAGGTTGTGTGGTGAGAAGCGATGCAAACTGTACCGTTCTTAACGCCCGATGCCGCAACGATCTCCATGACCTCCTTCGAGACGTCGTGGAAGGTCGGGATCCAACCGCGTGACTGAAGCTCTAATTCTTTCTGAAATACCTTAAATTCCATTTTAATTCTCCTTAAAATTTATATTATTTTTTTATTTTCTTATTTATTGCGCTCGTTCCATGCACGGCGTACTGCACTTATCATCTCGTCGACCATAGCCGCACGGTCTGCCGCCTTTGCAACACCCGATGACGAGCCGGTTGCATCAGCACCCGCGATGATGGTATTGTATACGTCATTTCCGTTTGCGATCCCCGCAGCTGTGAGCACGAGGATATTTTCGTTTACATCCTTAACAGACTTTGTTGCCGCCTCAACGTACTCGGGACCGACGCTGACGCCTGTACCGATAAGCTCTGACGGCTCAGCCACGATGATGTCGGGAGTAAGTGTAGCTATCTTGCTTGCATCTGCCAAAGAATCAGCGCAAACGATCGTTGTAAGACCGATCTCATCCGCACGCTTTATAGTCTCGGCAAGCACCTCAAAGGTAAGGGGCTTTTCGCAATGATTGAGCATAACGCCCTCAGCTCCTGCCGCAACGAGCGATTCGGGAAGGATATCGGCAAGACCTCTTCCGGGAAGAATGGGATCCATATGGGGTGCAAAAACATGAATGTTCTTTGTCGCCTCACTTACACGTCTGATGTCTACTACAGGGCAGGTAAAGATAATATCAACGCCGTATTTCTCGGATGCCGCATCCGCCGCCTTTGCAAGCTCGAGGATATCGTCACCCCAAAGGTAGGACTTCGGACCTATCTCAAAAAAAGGTGCTTTGATTTTACAATTTGACATGGTTTTTCCCTTCTTTCTTATATAAATATATACAAGAAAATTATATCGAAAATCGGCTTCAATGTCAATGAAAATAGGCGCGTTTTTTCGTTTTTGTAACTAAAGCACAAATATAGTATTCTAAAATTGTATTATTTGCGTATTGTTTTTTTAAAAAGAAAATGATATTATCTAAATAGAAAATTATTTGAAAGTTAAAAAGAGGAGAATCATCATGATAAGCAAAAACGCACTGGAGGCGGCAAAAACCGCATACGATATCGAAGCCGCCTGCATTACCGAAATGAAGAAATATTTTGACGAAGAAGCATTCTCACGTGCGGTAGAACTTCTCTCGGCCGCCCCCAGAATAGGCGCGGCAGGATGCGGTCACTCGGGCATCATCTGTCAGCACTTTGTGCACCTTATGTGCTGTATCGAGCGCCCCGCACGCTTCATCTCCCCCGCAGAGGCAGTACACGGTGCTACCGGATTTTTACAGGCGGGAGACGTTATGATATTTGCTTCTCGCGGCGGAAGTACAAAGGAGCTCTTCCCCATCGTTGACATCTGCAAGGCAAAGGGAGTATCTGTTATCACGGTAACCGAAAATCTTGAATCTCCCTTGGCAAAAGCAGCAGACGTCGTACTCAAGCAGTACGTCAACCGCGAGACAGACAAATACAATATGCAGGGCACGACAAGCACGACGGCGCTTTGTATGATATTCCACGCACTGCAAGCGGCACTCGTTGAAGAGACAGACTACAAAAAGGAGCAGTTTGCCCTCATTCATCCGGGCGGTGCTGTAGGAGAACGTCTCAACAACAAAACGCTTTAAGAAGGAGAGAATATGGCTGAAAGTAAATTAAAAATAGACATACGCAGAGATGCCATTCTTGATAAATTGCGCCGAGACGGCAGAGTTTACGTCAGCGAACTTGCCGAATCACTTGCGGTAACTCCTGTCACCATCAGAAACGACCTTGATGCGCTCGAAAAGGACGGATATCTTGTCAGAATGAGCGGCGGCGCCGTATATTCAAACAGAAATATCGAAAAGATAGACCGCAGCGACACGGCCGAGATCCCATGCATAAAAGAAAAAGAAGCTATTGCAAAAAAGATAGCTTCCATGATACGTGACGGAGACACCATATTCATAAATTCGGGTACGACTACACAGCTCGTTGCAAGTGAGCTAAAGTGCCACGACCATTTAAATATCGTAACAAATTCAATTGCAGTCGCAATGGCACTCGGAAATGTTGCTTCATTTCGCGTAATTCTGCTCGGAGGAGAGATAAACACAAAATACGCCTTCACATACGGCGCGGATGCACAGGAAAAGCTCTCGCTCTATCATGCCGATTGGGCTATACTCGCGGTCGATGGCATCGGTGCCGAAAACGGCATCACGACATATCACGCTGAGGAAGCGATACTTGACCGCATGATGATAAACTCCGCTACGCGTACACTTATTGCCGCGGACAGTACCAAAATTGGCCGCACGGGCTTTATGCGCGTGTGCGAATGCGGAAACAAAATAACCCTTGTAACAAACAAAAATGATATAACAGACAAAATGAGCGCCCTCTCGGAATACGGTGTAGAGGTAATAGAAGCATAAGAAAAGAGACCTGAAAAGGTCTCTTTTTCGGTTTATTTAAGCATTTCAAATACGACCGAAACCACTATTCCAAGTCCTGCCGATATCAGAATAAGAGGAATGGTAGAGAGTTTCTTTTTTGTTATCTTGCCGTATCCGAAATATATAACGAGAAGAAGTGCGACAATGACCGTAGAAACGTAGTCAGCGCTGAATTTCAAGCCCTCAAGCGTAATGCCGAGCGAGCCAAGAAAGAATATAGATCCTGTCGAAATGAGAAGCGCCACGATTATCGGCTTTACTCCTGTGACAAACGACTTGAAATACTTATTCTCGGTAAAGTTCTTGAGCACCGAAGCAATAAGGATAATTATAATAAACGAAGGCAGAACGACACCGAGCGTTGCGAGAATGCTTCCAAGAAGTCCTCCGTTTACAGAGCCGACGTAGGTCGCCATATTGATAGCGATAGGACCGGGAGTCGATTCACACACACCGATAAAACTCTCGAACTGAGACTCGGTCAACCAATTGTTCTGAAGTACGGTCTGCTCAACAAGCGGGATCATTGCATATCCGCCGCCGAAGGTAAACAACCCTATCAAAAAGAACTCATAAAAAAGCTGCCAAAAGATCATTTCGATGCCCTCCCTTCAAGTATGCCGTAAGCGACGATACCGATAATACCGCCGATAAGGATAAGGATTATCGAGCTGACGTTAAGAGCGAATATCTCAAACAAAAGAAGCGCGGCAAAGGTAAGCGCAAAAACAGTAAGCGGAAGGGGCTTTTTCTTAAGCTTCTTGAACATTCCGATTCCCGCCTTGAGGATAAGGAATGCGACTGCGCACTGAATGCCGACAAATGCGTAGGCAACGTATTTGTTTGCCATAAATGCATCAAGAATGAGCGAGATTATGTAAATAATGATAAGCGACGGAAGCACGACGCCCGCTGTTGCAAAAGCGCTTCCGAACACTCC
>JAZNZQ010000266.1:0-4134 GCA_045595035.1 Eubacteriales bacterium
TCCATTTTGTCAATAAACGTCTGTCCGTCCCATCTGTCCATATAATCACGCAAGGGCGCGGAATCACGTACAGGGTCGTTATCCTCGTCTATCAGAGCATCATAATGCTCTATTACATCTTTCATTTCAATTCCTCGTAAATCTTATCAGAGAGCACAACAAAATCGGCTGTCGAGAGCTTTTCACCGCGGATGTCGGCTCTGTGGCCGCAGGCCTCTATTATCTCGGTTATCTTCTCTTTTGAAAGCTCGGGATAGCCGTTTGAGAGCGCGTTTGCAAGCGTCTTTCTCCTCTGCTCAAACGCCGCGCGGATGGTGCGGAAGAATATCTCCTCGTTTACGGGATCATAGGGTTTTTCTTTGTGAAGTCTTATGCGCACGACGGTCGAGTTGACCTTGGGTGCGGGCACAAATCTGTCGGCGGGCACGACAAAGAGCTTTTCCGCCTCGCCGTAGTAATTCAGCACCGCAGTGATAGCGCCGTATTCGCTCTTGCCTGCTTTGGCACAGAGTCGGTCGGCAACCTCGGACTGTATCATTATCGTGATATAATCAAAGGGCACGCGGTCCTCAAGCAGCTTCATAAGAATGGGTGTTGTGATGTAATAGGGCAGATTCGCACAGACCGATACTCTTCCCGCCTCAAGATAAGGGGCGAGCAATTCATTTAGGTCGACCTTCATCACGTCACGGTTTATTATCTCGACGTTGCTATATTCACCAAGCGTATAACCGAGCACGGGAATGAGCGTGTCGTCTATCTCAAGCGAGATGACCTTTTTATACCTCTCGGCAAGCTCCTTTGTAAGCGTACCGATGCCGGGGCCTATCTCAAGAATAGTGCTTTCCTCGTCCTCGCAACAGTTATCGGCAATATCCTCGACAACAGAGTGATCGGTGAGAAAATTCTGTCCGTACTCTTTTTTGAAATTCAATTTAAAGGCGCCCATTATCTGCTTTATGGTACGCATATCACACAAATTCATCGTTTAACCTCTTGACATCTTTTATTTTTTATGGTACAATATCGTTTGTCGCTGGTATAGCACAGTCGGTAGTGCAGCTGATTCGTAATCAGCAGGTCGTGTGTTCGAGTCACATTACCAGCTCCAAAGTCCTGAACGAAAGTTCAGGGCTTTTTCTTTTACATTATACTATAAATAATGCCCTTTTTCAAGTCTTATAATAACGGCTCCTCTAAGAGTGTGACTTTCTTATTTGTTGCATCAAGCTCCACGAAGCAACCGAGCGGAAGTGTAAACATCGGATGCGTATGGCAACAGTCAAACTCGGCTAAAAACGGGATATTGACATCTCCAAGCACCTCAGAAAGTATTTCATACGGCTTTCTGCCCGTGCCGTTGTCGTCAAACTTCTCATGCTTTCCGAGAATTATACCGCCGACAAGATCAAACACGCCCGCAAGCTTCAGCATTGAAAATGAGCGCTCGATAACAGATGCGTTTTTCAGCGAATCCTCGATAAAGAGAATATCTCCCTTTTTTATCTCGGGCATATATTCTGTTCCGAAAAAGCCACCCATCGTATTCAAATTTCCACCTATAAGCCGGCCTCGGCAACTACCGCCCACAACACTTACCCAATCGTTTTTGTACTCTTCCTTCCCTCTTTCCTGCTCTCTCCAGTTGATGAACTCATCGGTCCAGGCACTCGGCATCTTATATTCATAAGGCAGTTCCACGCCATCACAAATGACCGTCTTGAAATAATCATATGTCATATCTACAAAGGGCGGAAATTCCCCGAAGGAGGATGCAAGCGCGGGTCCGTAGAAGGTAACAAGTCCTGTTTTTGCATATATTCCGAGCAAAAGCGCCGTTGTGTCGGAATACCCGATTATTATTTTTGGGTGTTTTTTCAAATATTCATAATCAATGTACGGTAAAATTGAGTTCGTATTATATCCGCCTATCGCCGCCATGAGTATCTTCACGTCTTCATTGTAAAGAAGCTTGTTAAATTCATCAGCACGCTCTGCAATACTTCCCGATCGATAAAAATCCGATCTACCGCAAAGCGACCCGTCGATCACACGGAAACCTTTTGATTCCAAATATTCTTTTCCTCTGTTATATCTTATCGGCACGGTTGCCGAAATGGGCGAAGATGATGAGAAAACCCCTACCGCAAATTCGCCGTCCGGTCTTATTGCTTTCATTTTTTGTTCTCCTTTTGACAAAAGACGGCTGTCACAATGACAGCCGTTTTAGAATTATTACTTTATCATACCTTCGAGTGTCGATGCAGCGGATGCGAGTGCCTCGTCTACTTTGGAGATATCAGCACCGCCCGCCATAGCGCCGTCGGGACGTCCGCCGCCCTTACCGCCTGTGATAGCGGCGACTGCGCCTACAAGCTTGCCTGCGTGTGCGCCTGCCTTAACTGCATCAGCGCCTGCAGCCGCAACAAAGTTGAGCTTACCGTCTGCGACTACCGCAAGGACTGCGACTGTGTCCGCCTTATTCGCCTTGATGTCATCGCCGAGTGAACGGGCAGCAGAAATATTCATACCGTCGAGTCTGCCGACAACGAGCTTAACACCCTTAACGTCGACTGCGCCCGAAAGAATAGAATCAAGCTTTGTGGATGCGAGCTTGGAGTTGAGCGTTTCTATCTCGCGCTTGTCCTCTCTCATCTCAGCCATAACCGATGCCGCGCGGGAGGAAAGCTCGTTCACGTTCTGTGCCTTGAGCTCCTTCGCGGTGTCGGATATAAGCTTGTCCTTTTCAGCGAGAAGCGCGATAACGCCGTTACCTGTTACACATTCGATACGGCGTACGCCCGATGCTACCGAGGACTCGGATACGATCTTGAAAAGTCCGACCTTTGCGGTGTTGTCAACATGTGTACCGCCGCAGAACTCTGTCGAAGCGTCGCCCATCTTGACAACGCGCACAGTTGCGCCGTACTTTTCGCCGAAGAGCATCATAGCTCCCATCTTCTTTGCGCTCTCGATATCGGTCTCAACTGTATCAACTGCGATGCCCGAGAGGATATTTTCATTTACTATCGCCTCGACCTTAGCTATCTCCTCGGCTGTCATACCCGAGAAATGCGTGAAGTCAAAACGTCCCTTTTCTGCGTCAACGTAAGAGCCCGCCTGCTCAACGTGTGTTCCGAGCACCTGTCTGAGCGCGCCCTGAAGAAGGTGGAGCGAGGAGTGATTTCTCTTTATTGCCGCGCGGCGTGTTGCATCGATCTTAGCCGAAACTGTGTCGCCGACCTTGATGCTTCCGCTTGTTATATTACAAATGTGGAGGTATACTCCGTCTGTCTTCTTTGTATCAACGACATCTGCCGTACCGATCTCACCGGTATCACCGACCTGACCGCCGCCCTCTCCGTAGAAGGGAGTCTTGTCAAGAATGAGCGTGAACTCGCCCTCGTTGACCTCGTTTACACTGTTGTCGTCAACGATGATAGCAAGCACCTTTGCGTCGCACTCTGTCTCGGTATAGCCGACAAACTCTGTCTTCGCAATACCGGAAAGTAGATCCTTGGATGAATCAGACCAGCCGCTGATATTGCCGCGAGCCGCTCTTGCACGCTCTCTCTGCTCCTGCATAAGAGCTTTGAATTTGTCATCGTCTATCTTAAGTCCCGCCTCTTCAGCGATCTCGCGTGTAAGGTCTATCGGAAATCCAAACGTATCGTAAAGCTTGAACGCATCGTCACCCGAGATGGTGTCAGAACCTGCCGCCTTTGCCTTTTCTATAAGATCGGAGAGGATAGAAAGTCCCGCATCAACGGTCGCATCAAACTTCTCTTCCTCGATTGCGATAACCTTAAGGATATAGTCCTTCTTCTCTGCAAGCTCGGGATATGCGCCGCAGCTCTCACCGATAGATACAGTTACGGTATCAACAAGGAAGGGGTGGTCGATGCCGAGAAGCTTACCGTGACGGCAAGCACGGCGGATGATACGGCGAAGAACGTAGCCGCGACCTTCATTGGAGGGGATAACGCCGTCCGATATCATAAACATTGCACTTCTCGAGTGGTCTGTTACAACGCGGATAGAGATGTCGTTATTTGCATCAGCTCCGTATGTCTTGCCCGCGATCTCGCAGGTCTTGTCTATTACCCTACGGATAGTGTCGTCCTCGAACATATT
>JAZNZQ010000267.1:0-13507 GCA_045595035.1 Eubacteriales bacterium
ATGATTAAAAGTCATGTGCTCTACCTTCTGAGCTAATGGATCATAGGCACTTTTTCAAAAGTACCCATATATGATATCACAAAACCTAATTTTTGTCAACACTTTTTTTAAAGAAGATTTTATTTTTACCTACACGCAGAAAAATCGATATCCTCTTTTTCCTTTGTGCACACCGAAAGGGCATACTCGTTGCCGTCATCGCCATTAAAGGTGAAGGTATGGACATACGCATCGGCATCTTTTCTCATATCGGCAAAGCCGCCGCCGAGATATTTTGCCTTTGCTTCATATTTTGTCCAAAGTGCGGTAAAAGCATTCGCGGCATCCTCTTCTGAGAGGGCGGAGATATGCTCAAATTCCTCTTCTCTGAAATATTTTTTTGCCACGCGCATATTTGCTTTTACTGTCTTTTCGATGTCGATGCCGATATTGCCGTTGAAGCTTAGAGCGCACGCGGCATATTCTCTTGTGTGAGATATACTTATATCTATATTGTCTGCACCCTTGATGTATGGTCTGCCCATATCTGTATGCTCGATCTCATACGGCATAAGCTGCGGTGCGTGATCAGATATAAGGCCGTCGAGAGCTTCCTTTGCGGCGCGTCTTTGTGCCTCAAGTGTATCCGACTCAGTCTTTTTTATCTTCAAGTATATCATATACTCTCCTATTTCTTTTGTGAAAATAGCCACTCGAAGATCTCCGAGTCGCTGGCACTTACCGTACCTATCGCGTGATCGTATCCGGTGAGCTTTTTAAAGAATATATCCGTGCCGCCAGCCACCTTTATTGCATTTACCATCCCCTCGCTTGCAGAGAAGGGAACGGTCTTGTCATCATCGCTGTGGATGGTCCATATCGGTATGTTTTTAAGAATGAAAGCGGCGTCCTCCGGGCCTCCTCCGCACACGGGATATGCGGCTGTAAACAGCTTCGGATGTCTTGCCAGAAGATCCCAGGTGCCGTATCCGCCCATTGACATTCCGTATAGATAATATCTGCTCTCATCGGTCGAATAAGTGTCCTTTATCTCCCCTATAAGCGAGACGAGCGTTTTCATAGCCACACTTTCCTTGACGTCCTTTAAGCTATAGTTGCCTTTTCCCCACGGCCAATCGACCCACTGCTTGCCGGTCGGGCATTGCGGGATGAGCACTATGCACTCGTCCATCGGCACATTTTCGTGATTCCAGAAATTGTATACGATATTTGAAACGGTAAGGACGTTGTCATTTCCTCTGTGTCCTGCGCCGTGCAGATAAACAAAGACCGGATATTGCCTGTCCTCGGTATAATTTGACGGAACGTAAAGACGGTAGGGCATGGTTATGCCGTATCTGCCCTCATAGTAATATTCTTCGCAGATCTGGGCAGAGAATTCTTTTGTAACGTCGCCGTGCTCTGCCTTCCAATAATCAACGTAGGTGGTGGCAAAAAGCTCGGACTCGCTGTAGACCATACTGTCGTCATCTGTTAAAGTGAGGTTGCCGTTGACGGCGCGACTTATGATCTCACGCTCGAAATAATCAAAAAGAAAATCCCTTGACAGTTCGTTTGAAAAGGACAGCAATACCTTGTTTTCGCTTATTTGTATTGCAAAGTCATTCCTTGTTTTAAGCGGAGGTACGAGCGGTGAGGGAGAATAACTCTCTACGGTTATCATCTTTTCACCGGGAGATGCGAGCAGGGCATTCTTTATTTGAAGACGTACGCCAAAATGCTTTTTTATTATATCGGAGAGCGCCATCGCGTCTTTTGCGTCGGCAACGTAGGCAAATACTATCGAATACTCGGAGCTGCCGTTTTCAAATATGCGGTTTTCTATCTTTTTGATCTCCTCGGGCGCAGAGGTCGTCTCGGGAGCATTCGTGGTTTCGGGCATAGCTGTTGTGTCGGGGACGGACGACGTGTCTGCGGGAACCTGCGTGTGCGAGCAAGCAGAGCAGAATATCATAATAAGAGCCATAAACGCTAAAAGCAGCTTTTTCATTGTACACCTCCCGATCCTTCTTCTTTGATTATAGCATTATTTGCATCAAAACGCAAGAGTGAGACTCGAGTCTCACTTTTTTTCATTTGACACCCTTTGCTACTGTTTGGAACAGATGTTCGTGGTATAATCACACTCGTGAGGCGAAAGTAGATTCGACTCACAAAAACGCGGCCGCAAATACAAAAGGGAGGTGCATGAATGTGCGAGAACGAAAACGAAAGAAATGATATGGCCTGTGTTATGGACGGAAGAACGTGTTTGGTTCTTTTGGAGGAATACATAAAGGCGTGCGAAGGGGAAGATGAAAAAAAGAAGGGTACGGTGCGCTTTCCGAACCTTGCCGGTTTTTGCAGATATTGCTGTCTGGGGAAGAGCGAGCTTGAAACCCTTTCAAAATCATATCCCCGCGAGTATGAGCTTATGTGTTCGGTCCTCGAGGACGAGGCACTTAATTCCGACGTATCGGCGACGCTTGTCGGTGCTTATCTTAAAAATCACTTCGGTTACGGAGAAAAGAGTACCGATAGATCAAGGGCCGAGAGCGGAGAGTACAAGCTGGTCTTTGAACACGACATTATGACGGACGGGGAGTAATAATGAGCAAAGTGATACAAATATCGGGCAAACCGAATCCTAAGCAAAGAGCGTTTTTTGCTTCGCGTGCAAAATATACCGCATACGGAGGAGCGCGCGGCGGAGGAAAATCCTGGGCTCTTCGGCGAAAGCTTATTGCGCTTTGCTTGCGATATCCGGGGATCTCCTGCCTTATCGTCAGACGAAGCTACCCCGAGCTTAGATCCAACCACGTAATTCCCATTCTCAAGGAATATGGAGGAGCACTCTCGTATAATGAGGGGGAAAAGGCATTTATATTTCCGTCGGGAAGCAGGATCGCGTTTGGATATTGCTCGTGTGACCGAGATGCTCTAAGGTACCAGGGGCAGGAGTACGACATAATCGCTATAGACGAGGCGACACAGCTAAGTGAAAATCAGTTTGCGATATTCAAGGCGTGTCTGAGAGGTGTGGGTGAATATCCGAGGCGAATGTATCTCACATGCAATCCCGGCGGTATAGGACATGCCTGGGTGAAGCGGCTATTTATAGATCGAGATTTCCGTGTAGGCGAGAACCCCGATGATTACGCTTTTATCAGTGCGCTTGTCTATGACAACGAGACGCTGATGAAGCGAGACCCCGAATACGTAAAGCAGCTCGAGGGGCTTCCGCCGAAGATGCGGGAGGCGTGGTTATATGGAAAATGGAATGTCTTTGAAGGGCAGTTCTTTTCGGAGTTTGATTATGAAACGCACACGGTAGAGCCGTTCTCTATTCCCGACTCCTGGAACCGATTCGTTTCATTTGATTATGGGTTTGACCGCCTTGCGGTACTCTGGCTTGCGGTGGATTTTGAGGAAAACGTATACATTTACAGAGAGCTTTGCGAATCCTCTTTGACACTGTCCCAATCGGCAGAACGAATCGCCTCACTTTGCGCAAACGAGCGTATAGAATATGCTGTCGCCTCGCCCGATATCTGGAACAGACGGCAGGACAGCGGACTCTCGGGCTTTGAGATAATGAGCCGCACATTTGGAATGCCTCCGCTTGTCCGTGCCGATGACAGGCGCATCCCCGGTTGGCGCGTGGTGAGAGAGCATCTCTGCTGTGATGCCGAGGGATCTCCGCGATTAAAGATATTCCGGTGCTGCAGCGAGCTTATATTCTGTATGCCCGCGCTTCTCCACGACGGCACGAAATACGAGGATGCCGCAAGCGAGCCGCACTCTGTTACGCACGCCCCCGAAGCTCTGCGCTATGCTTTGATGAGCAGGTTCTGCGCCCCCAAAAAGGAACCCGATTTCATTATTGCACGCACAAGAGATGCGTGGGGAGAGTATGCGTGGCAGTAAAAACATTCATATGAAAGGATACAAATATGACAAGAAACACAAAGACCCTTGCCTGGCGTGAATACGAAGCGGGCAAGGAGTACAAGCGAAGCATCGGGCTTTATGAAACGATACGGCAGAACGAGCGCTTCTACCGAGGGGAGCAATGGAGCTCGGAGAAGAACGATCTTCCGAAGCCCGTGTTTAACTTCATCAGAAGAATAATCGACTACCTTGTGTCCTCGATCTCTCTTACAAACGTGTCGGTGCGCTATACCGATGACAGTCTTCCGTTTGTAAAGAATGCCGCCGCGGCAAACGCCTTAAAGGACGCGATAGATCTTATGAATAGAAATGTGGTCTACCGTTGGGAGCGTACAAAGATGGATTCTCTTATAAGAAAGATCCTTCTTGATGCCGCGCTTACGGGTGACGGAGTGCTCTATTCCTATTGGGACCCCGATATAAAGACGGGTCAGCCCTACACCGGGGATATCGTTTGCGAGGCGGTGGACAATGTTAACCTCTTTGTTTCCGACGTGAACCTTTCCGATATCCAGTCGCAGGATTATATAATCCTTGCAGGCAGAAAAAGCGTCGGCAAGCTTAAGGCAGAAGCAAAGCGAGCGGGTTTATCCGATAAGGAGACAGAAAAGATAGTTTCGGACAGCGACACTTCGGCAAGCTCGGGCGAGATGTCGTCGATAGAGCTTTCGGGAGATGAGGAGGCAAAGGCGACCTATCTTATAAAATTCTGGCGCGAGGACGGATTCGTAGTATGGGAAAAGTCGACGAGAGAATGCGTGATAAAGCGTCAGCGCACACCGATGCGGCTCTATCCGGTCGCATATTTTAACTGGATAAGCACCAAGGGAAGCTATCACGGTACATCTCCCATCACGGGACTTATTCCTAACCAGAAATTCATAAACCGCGCATATGCGATGGTTATGAAGCACATGACAGATTCGGCTTTTTCGAAGGTCATCTACGATAAATCCAAGATCCCCGAATGGTCAAATGAGATAGGCCAGGCGATAGGTGCGGTCGGCGGCGGTAACGTTTCGGATGCGGTCTCGGTGGTAGGCACGGGCGAGATGCAACACGGATATCTTGAGCTGATCGACAGCGCCATAACTATGACAAAGGAGCTAATGGGAGCGACCGACGTTGCCATGGGTAACGTCAATCCCGTAAACACCAGTGCTATTCTTGCGCTTCAGGAGGTTTCGGAAATACCGATACGCAGGATACGCGATACGCTCTATCAGTGCATCGAGGATATGGCGAATATATGGGCGGATATGATGTGCGCTTATTACAGCGACGGCAGACTCTTGCCCTATGAGACCGACGGCACGCTTCTTTGCGGAAAGGTCGATTATTCGCTGCTCCGACAGGCGATGATACACGCTTACGTCGAGGTGGGCGCGATATCGAAATATTCGGTGATCGCCTCGCTTTCGATGCTCGATAAGCTGCTTGACGGCGGATATATCACCTTTGAGGAATACCTTGAGCGTATTCCCGACAATCTTATAGTTGACAAAAAAGGACTTATGAAATAAGGAGAAAAGAAATGGAAGAAGAAATAGTAAACGAAACGCACGAAGTCACCGAGAGCGATGCCGAGAGAGCTGACCGTCTTGAGGGAGAGCTTGCTTTGCTTAGAGAGAGCATCGAGAATGAGCGTGCCGAAAATTCGAGAATGATAAACGAATATTCGGAGTTTTCCGAACTTTTTCCCGATGTACCGCTCAAAAACGTAAGCGAGAGCGTTTGGGAGAACGTAAAAAAGGGAATACCTCTTGCCGCTGCCTATGCGCTATATGACAGAAAAAACGAATTGTCTGCAAGGAGCGCCGCGGCTGTAAATGAGAAAAACAGCAGGGAAAGCGCGGGCGCGGTCAAGGGAGGCGAAAGTGATGATTATTATTCACCCGCCGAGGTGCGTGCAATGTCACATGGCGATGTTCGCGCAAATTTCGACAAGATAATGGCGAGCATGAAAAAGTGGAAATGAAGCTCGCGTAATCATGCTATCCTGCGGGAGACCGCGGTTTATATATATTAAAACCTCCTTTGCCGAATAAAACGGCGCCGCGGCAAAGGAGAAAACATGGCGCCGGGAAAGAGAGTAATAATATGGCAATAAACAATTTTATCCCTACAGTATGGAGTGAGACACTCTACAGAGAGCTTGACAAGGAGTACGTCGGCGTAAGACACTGTAACCGCGACTTCGAGGGCGACATCCGCGCAAAGGGCGACACGGTCAAGATCTGCGGCATCGGCGACGTCAGCGTGTTCGATTACACCAAGAACACCGATATGTCCGCGCCCGAGACACTTTCCGACAACGTGCGTACACTGTCCATAGACCGCGCAAAGGCGTTCAATTTTCAAATCGACGACATCGACCGCGCACAGCAGTCTCCGAAGATCATGGGCGAGGCGATGAGAAAGGCGGCGGCAGCACTCGCGGACAGTGCTGACAGCTACATCTATTCGCTTTATTCCGATATTTCCGAGGAGAATACCATTAAGAAGACCGGATTTACATATTCCCAGGTCCTCGATACGCTTATTGATGCGCGCAAGAGACTTCTTGCAAACAACGTAAGCGGCGGTACAGAGACAGTGCTTGAGGTGTCGCCCGACGTAGCCGCTCTCATTATCAAGTCCAAGATACTTGAGTCCGACTCCAACACAGATACACTTGAGTGCGGCTTTATCGGCTCCTTTATCGGATTCAAGATCTACGTTTCAAACAACGTAGCCGTAGCTGACGGCGGAGACGGAAAGAAGTATTATAAGTGTTATGCGAGAACAAAGAGAGCTATCAGCTTTGCCGAGCAGTTAAGCGAGATCAACGCATACCGCCCCGAAAAGAGATTTGCCGATGCCGTCAAGGGACTTCACCTCTACGGAGCGAAGATAGTTTATCCCAAGGAGATCCTCCTCCTCGATATAAACGTGGGTTAAGCTATGAAATGTAACGAATTATACGAAGCGGCGATGGCGCATATAGGAGAGAATCCCTATACCGTCGGAAGCGAAAAGTACGAATCCCGCGCGCCGTATTTGATTTGTGCGATATGCTACGAGCTTTCAAACCTTGACAGCGAGTACCGATCGGCAAAGGGGGAAGCGGCGGCAACGGCATGGGAGGGACTTTCTCTTCCGATGTCACATGATTTTCCTCTTTCGGCAAGATTCTCCTCGGCCGCCGCATTTTCGCTTGCATCTTCTCTTGTCGCAAATGAAAATGCCGAGCTTTCAAAGGATCTGTATATACGCTATAACCAGAGCGTGAACGATATCATCGCGGAATTGCCCGCAACAGCTACGTCGACGGTAAACGTATATCCCGAATAAAAACGAGCGATGCAAGGTCAACTTTTGACCCGGCATCGCTCCTTCTTTATAATGATATACGAGAGGTGACAACTATGAGTAAAACATATGCATACATAAGAGTTTCAAGCGCAGATCAAAATGAGGATCGCCAGCTTGATGCAATGATAGAGCTTGGAGTTTCCGAGAAAAATATATATACCGACAAGCAGTCGGGCAAGGATTTCGAGAGGGAACAGTATAAAACGCTTGTCGACAAGCTCGCCGAAGGTGACTTGTTGTATATTTCGAGCATCGACAGACTCGGACGCAACTACGAGGAGATACAGAACCAGTGGAGGATCATAACCAAGGAGAAATGCGTAGATATCTGCGTTCTCGATATGCCGCTTCTTGATACGAGATGCGGAAAGGATCTTATGGGAACTTTTATTGCGGATCTTGTCCTTCAGATACTGTCGTTCGTGGCACAAAGCGAGAGGGATAATATAAAGAAGCGACAAGCCGAAGGGATAGCTGCCGCAAGAAAACGGGGAGTGAATTTCGGCAGACCCGAGCGCGAGGTGCCGAAGGACTTTGCCAGAATGGTTGCCGCATGGGAAAGGGGTAAAATCCCGTTGTCAAAAATAACCCAAAGATACGGAATCAGCGAATCGACGTTTTATCGGCACTTACGCCGCTACAGAGACGGGAAATAAGAAAAACAACTGTCAAAATCTATACCTTTATGACAGTAATCATTTCGAAGACAGAAAATATATTGAATAATCTACATTTTTATGCTATACTTATCTCAAATTCCAACTGTCATAAAAGTCGGTTTTTGGGCAGTAAATCGGAGGGGTATTTTAATGAAAAAGAAGCTTTTAATTTTCGCGGCAATAGTTGTCGTATTAGTTGCTATTTCGTGCGTATCGGTGTCCGCGGCAGAGGTCGCAAGCGGCACATGCGGCGCGGATGGTGATAATATTACGTGGACACTTGATGATGCTGGCACGCTTACCATTTCGGGCGAGGGAGCGATAGAGAATTGGGGCTACGGTAACGCCCCGTGGTATAGCTATAGCAACTCAATAAAAACAGCAGTTATTGAAGATGGAGTAACAAACATAGGCGAGAGTGCATTTTACTATTGCACATCTCTTGAAAGTGTGACTATCGGTAGCGGAGTAACAATCATAGAAAGGGGCGCATTTTGTGGTTGTAGGTCGCTTAAATGTGTGACGATCTCCGACAGCGTAACAATCATAGGAGATGGCGCATTTGCTGATTGCAGCTCGCTTAAAAGTGTGACTATCCCCGACAGCGTAACAAGCATAGGCGAGTTGGCATTTGGCGATTGCACATCTCTTGAAAGTGTGAGTATCGGCAACGGAGTGAAAGTCATAGGTGGCGAGGCATTTTGCAAGTGCAGCTCGCTTAAAAGTGTAACGATCCCCGACGGAGTTACAAGCATAGACAGGGGGGCATTTTACAATTGCGCTTCACTTGAAAGCGTGACAATAGGCGACAGCGTAACAAGCATAGGATTTAGTGCATTTGACGAATGCATCTCGCTAAAAAGCGTGACTATAGGCAATAGTGTGGCAAGCATAGGTATGGATGCATTTGATAATACGGCATATTATAATGATACAAACAATTGGAATGACGGCGTACTTTATATAGGCAATTGTCTTATAGAAGCTAAAACAACTCTTACGGGTGATTATATCGTAAAAGATGGAACGATATGTATTGCAAATAGTGCATTTTATAGATGTGACTTGCTTACAAACGTGGATATTCCAGACAGCGTAACAAGCATAGGTGATAGGGGATTTTACTGGTGCGACTCGCTTAAAAGTGTGACTATCCCCAACATCGTGACAAGCATAGGCAGTGATGCATTTTACCATTGCACATCTCTTGAAAGTGTAACTATCGGTAGCGGAGTAACAAGCATAGGCGAGAGCGCATTTGGTGATTGCACCTCGCTTAAAAGTGTGACGATTCCCGACGGAGTTACAAGCATAGGTGGTAGTGCATTTTTCTATTGCACCTCGCTTGCAAGCGTGACTATCCCCGACAGCGTAACAAGCATAGGCGATGGTGCATTTTATAATACGGCATACTATAACGATGCAAACAATTGGAATGACGGCGTGCTTTACATAGGTAATTGTCTTGTACAAGCTAAAACAACTCTTACAGGCGATTATATCGTAAAAGATGGAACTATACTTATTGCGGGTGGTGCATTTGGGTATTGCGATTCGCTTACAAGTGTGATAATCCCCGAGACTGTTATAAGTATAGGAGATTATGCATTTTCCGATTGCACCTTGCTCACAAGTGTTAGTATCCCCGACAACGTAACAAGCATAGGAAGTTATGCATTTTTCGGTTGCACAGCTCTTGAAAGCGTGACTATCGGTAGCGGAGTAACAAGCATGGGTGATTGTGCATTTTTCGGTTGCACCTCGCTGACAAGCGTAACGATACCGAACAGCGTAACAACTATAGGCAGTGGTGCATTTAGCAATTGCCATTTGCTTGAAACCATAACCTACAATGGCACGGAAGCAAAGTGGAGCGCTGTAACGAAGGGAAGTAATTGGGATAAGGATGCCGGTCGTGATACCACAAACGGTACATATACACTCGTGTTCGATGGTCCTGATATTATCTACGGCGATGCTACAGGTGACGGGATCGTTGACAACAAGGATCTTGTGCGAATCAAAAAGTACATAGCGGGCTTTGACTTTGACACGGGTACATCCACCGAGGAGGTAAGTGCGGGTGCCGATGCGACAGGTGACGGCATCATTGACGGAAAGGACCTTGTACGACTCAAAAAGTACATAGCCGCGTTTGACTGGGATACAGGTACGTCCGACGTAGTGCTCGGGCCTGCGGCATAAAATATCAATAAAAAACGGCTTGCATTGCAAGCCGTTTTGCTTTATAGCTTTGAGTATCCGAACTGATTGACCAGCGCTTCGATGCGCTCTCCCTTTTTGCAAAGAGGGCATTCATGTGCGGGGTGGCTGGCATATCCCGGGAGGTCGCTTTCATGGAATACAGAGTGTACGGGGTATCCCGCGCAGCTCTCGACCTTTGCAAACAGGGAAACGATTCCGACAACGTTGCCGTTGTAATAGTTTATCGCCTCTGCCGCCGACTGTACCGTGTAGCCGGTTACGACCGATGCCGCAAGGATGAGCACGTGCTTTCCCTGGATCATCGGAACGGTATTGTCGCGGAAGATGAGCTGATTTCCCGCGGCGCGCTCGGGCGGAACGATAGAGATCTCGCGGCCCGAATTCATATTCATAAATCCGTCTTTTGTAAGCTCGCGTGCAAGGCAGGTACCAATTACCTCCGTGCCGTCAAGACAAAGTATCGTATCGACGAGTGAACTTGCATTGTAGTGGACGGCAAGTTCCTTTGCGACGCTCTTTGCCTCTGCGAGGCTGGTCTTCTGCGTAGTGAAATCAATAAAATAATTGATGTGGCTGTGACCTGTGGCGAAATGTCCCTCGGTCACGTTCAAGAAGACGTTCCTGTTTTTTGTGTAGATCTTATAAGGTTTGTTTTTCAGCATGATTTTTGCCCCTTTTTCTTTATTGTACCACAGACAGCCGGTCGTTGTCAAGAAAAAAGAACCGCGCAGTCGCGCGGTTCTGATCTTTTATAACTGAACGCTGTAGTTGGGAGCTTCCTTTGTGATATTGATATCGTGAGGATGAGATTCACGCAGACCGTTGCCCGTGATGCGAACGAATCTGCCGTTTTCACGAAGTTCGTCGATGGTCTTTGCTCCGCAGTATCCCATACCTGCACGAAGTCCGCCCATAAGCTGGTAGACGGTATCGGAAAGCGGTCCCTTGAAGGGAACACGTCCCTCAACGCCTTCGGGAACGAGCTTGCGGCTGTTAGTCTGGAAATATCTGTCCTTGGAGCCCTTTTCCATAGCGGCAAGCGAGCCCATACCGCGGTATACCTTGAAGCGGCGGCCCTGGTAGATCTCCTCTTCTCCGGGGCTTTCCTCGCATCCTGCGAAGAGCGAGCCGATCATGATAACGCTTGCGCCTGCGGCGATCGCCTTGGGAAGATCTCCGCTGTATTTGATGCCGCCGTCAGCGATCACGGGAATGCCGTATTTAGCTGCAACGTTTGCGGCGTCGTATATTGCTGTGAGCTGAGGTACACCGATACCCGCAACAACACGTGTCGTACAAATGGAACCGGGGCCGATACCGACCTTGACTGCGTCGGCGCCTGCCCTTATGAGATCCTCGGCTGCCTCTGCTGTTGCGATGTTACCCGCAATGATCTGAGCTTCGGGGAATTTGTTCTTTACCTTGTCAAGGCAATCCATGATGTTTTTGGAATGACCGTGAGCAGAGTCGAGAACGAGGAAGTCCGCACCTGCCGCGAGAAGTGCGCTTGCACGGTCAAGAACATCCATTGTTACACCGATAGCCGCACCGCAAAGAAGACGTCCGTACTTGTCCTTTGCAGAGTGAGGATACTGCATTGCCTTTTCAATATCCTTGATCGTGATAAGGCCGCGAAGAATGTAATTCTCATCAACGAGGGGGAGCTTTTCGATCTTGTGATGGCGAAGGATCTCCTGTGCCTCGTCAAGTGTTGTTCCTACGGGGGCTGTTATGAGGTTGTCCTTTGTCATAACGTCCTTTATCTTTACGTTGAAATCGACAAGGAATCTCATATCTCTGTTTGTGAGAATACCGACGAGCTTTCTGTTTTCGTCGCATATCGGGACACCCGATATCTTGAATTTGCCCATAAGGTCGTCAGCTTCGTAAGCAAAGTTTTCGGGAGAAAGGAAGAAGGGGTTTGTGATAACTCCGTTTTCACTTCTCTTAACGCGGTCGACCTCGTCTGCCTGCTGTTCGATAGTCATATTTTTGTGGATCGTTCCGACACCGCCTTCTCTTGCCATTGCAATAGCAAGCGGGGCTTCGGTCACAGTATCCATGGCCGCACTCATTAGCGGAATGTTAAGAGATATCTTCTTTGTGAGGCGTGTACCAAGCTCCACCATATTGGGGGTAACTTCGCTTTTTGCCGGCACAAGAAGGACATCGTCAAAGGTAATACCTTCTTTTGCAAACTTGTCATTGAAAGTCATCGTATTGGCGCTCCTTTACTCACTGTGTGGATTGGTTCTATTAATTTAATATTATACCAAAAACAAGTCGAAAAGTCAACAATAAAGAGATTTTTTTTGATACAAAAATTAAACAAAATATGCATTATATAATGTTGACTTTTGTGTGAAAAAAATATATAATAGTAATGATAATGGGTAATTATGCGAAAAAATGCATTTTTTCGAAACGATAAAGAAAGGTTTGGCAGAAGAAATGAACAGAAGAGAATCAAGAGAAACCGTATTTGCGTTGCTTTATGAGACCGAGTTTCACCGCGGTGAGGATGTATGTGAGGTCTATGAGGCATCGCGCGAGAACAGAGAGTTTGAGGAAAACAAGTATATAAAGACTGCATTCTTTGGGGTGTGCGACAAAAAAGAGGAGCTTGATAAGGTGATACTTTCTCATGCGGTAGGTTGGAAGACCGAGCGTATGCAGAAAATATCCATATCCATAATGCGCCTCGCGGTCTATGAAATGCTATACATGGAGGACGTACCCGCGACCGTTTCAATAAACGAGGCGGTAGAGCTTGCAAAGAAATTTGACGATGACAATGCAAGACCATTTATCAACGGTGTACTTAATTCGGTCGCAAAGAGCATAGCAAAAGATGAATAACGGCGTTTTTGTCGGTATCGATACTAGCAATTACACGACCTCGCTCGCCCTTTGCGATGAAGCGGGGGAGATCATTGCTAATATAAAATTTCCGCTTGAGGTGAAGGCGGGCGAGTGCGGACTAAGGCAAAGCGATGCCGTCTTCTCGCACACAAAGAATCTTCCGCGCGCATTTGAAAGCTTGAAGGAAGCGCTTAACGGCAGAAAGATCCTTGCGGTCGGGTGCTCGAGCCGTCCGCGCGATGCAAAAGGATCGTATATGCCATGCTTTCTTTGCGGTGAAGCTGCCGCAGAGGCGTTATCGGCAGGTGCGTGCGTACCTAAGTACAGCTTTTCGCATCAAAGCGGACATATTATGGCGGCGCTCTATTCTGCGGGCAAGCTGTCGCTTCTTGAAAACAGATTTGCCGCCTACCACGTTTCGGGCGGTACGACAGAGCTTGTGATAGCAAGATACGCGGACGGAGCTTTTTCGGTCG
>JAZNZQ010000268.1:0-2491 GCA_045595035.1 Eubacteriales bacterium
ACTTGCAAGCAATCATAGATTGTTCTATTGTATTTTGGATGAATTCTTCTTTTTCTTTGTCTGATGCAAATCTGAGATCAGCCAGAACCTCATATTCCTTTTTTGCGTTAATTTTGTTTTCTTCCGAAATCGGCCACGAATCAATGTCTTTATACATCAAAGGAATATCAGCCAACATATCATCGTATCGTGACAAAATAAAATTTGTGTATATTCTTAATTCATAAAAATACATTCTGGGAAGATTGCCAAAAAACGTTTTGACAAACTTATATCCTTTATTAAGAAAAAGCATCAACCCTTCGGGAGTGGAAATGATGTCGTACAGCGGAAAATAGTATTTTTCACAGCATTCCATAACCCGCTCAACGAATTCTTCCAACTGTGAAGGCTCGTCCCAATCAAAACTGAAGTTTTTTACCGGAAAAGGTTCAAAATCATCAAACCGTCCTCCGTATGTAATATGCGGTATCGAGGTTGGAATATACAAAGGCAGGATATAGCTTAAAAAATACAGTCCTCCCGGGCGATCCAGTCCGAAGCACAGTATTATGTTATTCTGAATTTTATAAAACTTATTACTCTTTCGCTTAAATCCATGCGCCTTGAAAAACGGAGCTAATCTATTTCCAACATCACGTGTGTTTTTCATCAGGATTCTCCTTTTCCAATAGATTATTTCTAGTATAGCACATTTGTTTTTTATTGTCAATACCATCCCGACGAAGTATAAAAATATTATTCTTTTTGCATTTTGCATTTTACATTTTGCATAAACAATTATTTTCCTCCACAAGTGTCAAAAAGCAATATTTTTCGCCCTTATTTTAAAGATATTTGAAAAAACTATTGGGTGTCATCGGATTTTTTGATACAATATACTTGGAAACTGCGGTACGTAGGTACACTCGGCTTTTTTTGCCCGTCCATGATCGCCATTTCGGCGGTTTTTGGGCGGATTTGCGCTTTTTTCCGATGTGTGACATAGACCCGTTCCGGAATTTTTTTATTTTTTATCTGTAAAGGAATTGTACGGAATGAACAACGAAAAGCTTATAGAGCTGCGCGGAGTCTCCAAGTCTTACGACGGAGAGACCGTTCTTTGCTCTATCGATCTCGACATTCATGAGCACGAGTTCATCACTCTGCTCGGCCCCTCGGGTTGCGGCAAGACCACGACCCTTCGTATCATCGGCGGCTTCGTCACACCCGACGAGGGTAAGGTTTACTTTGACGGTAAGCTCATCAACGATATTCCGCCCCACAAGCGTCCCGTTAACACGGTCTTCCAGCGGTACGCTCTCTTTCCCCATCTGAACGTTTTTGAAAATATCGCGTTCGGTCTGCGAATCAAGAAAACTCCCGAGGAGGAGATCCGCGTGCAGGTCAAGGAAATGCTTGCAATGGTCAATCTCAGGGGCTTTGAGCGACGCCGCGTTGACAGCCTTTCGGGCGGTCAGCAGCAGCGTGTTGCGATCGCGCGCGCTCTTATCAACAAGCCGAAGATCCTGCTTCTCGACGAGCCTCTCGGCGCGCTTGACCTCAAGCTCCGCAAGGATATGCAGGTAGAGCTTAAGCGTATGCAGAGACAGACGGGCATCACCTTCATCTTCGTCACCCACGACCAGGAGGAAGCCCTCTCGATGTCCGATACCATCGTCGTTATGGCGGACGGTAAGATCCAGCAGATCGGCACCCCCGAAAAGATCTACAACGAGCCCGAATACGCTTTCGTTGCCGACTTTATCGGCGAATCGAACATTCTTGACGGCGTTATGCTCGAGGACTTCAAGGTTCGCTTCTCGGGTCACACGTTTGAATGTGTTGACAAAGATTTTGCGCCCAAGGAAAAGGTCGATATCGTTGTCCGTCCCGAGGACGTTGACGTTGTCGCGGTAGACAAGGGTATGCTCACGGGCACCGTTTCCTCCGTCACCTTCAAGGGCGATTACTACGAGATAATCGTTGACGTCGGCGGATTCAAGTGGATGCTTGAAACTTCCGACTACGTTGCCCCCGAGGCAACCATCGGTCTTCATATCGAGCCCGAGGCCATTCACGTTATGAAGAAATCCGAATATTCGGGCAAATTCGGAGACTATTCCTCTTTCAGCGATGAGCTTGAACACCTCGCTGACCCCGAGGAGGAAGAGGAATGAAAAAAGGCTCTCTCTTTCAGAGACTTGCCGCCGCGCCCCACATCGTCTGGGCTGTAATGTTCATCGTTTTTCCGATGATCTTCGTCCTCTTCTTTGCTTTCACCGACGCTGACGGCAATTTCTCCTTCACGAACATAACCTCGCTTTCGCAGTACGGACACGTTTTCGTGCTTTCGATCGCCTTTGCGCTTATCGCAACCGTGGTGTGCCTTATCATCGGCTACCCTCTTGCATACTTTATGTCAAAACAGTCGCCCCGCGCGCAAAAGATACTGATGGTCCTCGTTATGCTCCCCATGTGGTGCAACCTGCTCATCAGAACTTACGCGCTT
>JAZNZQ010000269.1:0-6570 GCA_045595035.1 Eubacteriales bacterium
GTCTCTGTCGCCGCCGCACCCGAAAACAAGGGTCACACGAGCATCTTTTTTGCAAAATCCTCTCACCGACAAAAGCAGATTCTCAAGTGCGTCGGGAGTGTGTGCATAATCGATAAAGACCGAAAAATCGACCTCGTCGGCCCTCACTCGCTCCATTCTGCCGGGAACACCGAAAAAGCTTTTTACCGAATCCTGCACAACCGTAAGACAAATTTTATACACCGATGCAACAGATACCGCAAGCAATGTATTTTTTACCGTAAAGATCCCCGGTATCGGGCTTTTTATCCTGTATGTATCCCGTTCCGAGGTAAAAAGATACTCCACTCCCTGATCGCCCAAGCTCTTCACCTCATCAGCAAAATAATCTGCCTTTGGATCGACGGCGGAAGCTGTGAGCACCTTGCATTTTGCGCTCTGTATCATCCTCTTCGCATAGCTGTCATCAAGATTTATCAAGGCGGTATCCGACATCGAAAACAGTTTTGATTTCGCCTTGAAATACCCCTCCATATCACCGTGAAAATCAAGGTGGTCGGGAGTGAGATTCGTGAACACTCCGACCTTGAATCTTATAGCATCGAGCTTACAAAGTTCAAGCGCGTGCGAAGTCGCCTCGATAAAAGCTACCTCCACGCCCTCCTCTGCCATGATCGACAGTATTCTGTACAGCGACTCGGGGTCGGGGGTGGTCATATTGGCAAGCGCATTACGGTTTTCCGAATGCTTTTCAAGTGATATATCCTTATCCCCCGCAAAACATTCCACAGTACCGATAAGTCCTGTTTTATATCCCGCCGCCGAAAAGATCTCTCTCAAAAAATATGTCGTAGAGGTCTTTCCGTTCGTGCCGGTGACACCTATTATGTCCATTTTCTCGGACGGACGTCCGTAATAATTGTTCCATATATGCGAGAGCGCGCTGTGCGTGTCCTCCACGCAGACCACGGGAACAGAGAGTCCCTCAAAGCGCCTCTCGGCAACGATGACCGATGCTCCCTTTTCTATAGCTTCGTATACGTAATCGTGTCCGTCACGGTTTTGTCCCTCAAGACAAACGAACATTCCTCCCCGCTCCACACGTCTCGAATCGGACGTGAGCGATACGACATCAAGCTCGGGAAGCTCCGATAGGGTGTGCACGCCGTAAAACAAACAAGACAGTTTCATATTTTCCTCCGAAAGTAAAATTTATATTTCAACTTCCTATGGAAAACACGTCTTTATTTAATTATACTTTCTTTAATCTGTTCCGTCAAGATATCTGAACTCGACCGTGACAACAGTTCCGGGAGTAACCGTCTCACCCGCCGAAGGACTCTGAGACACGACGACCGCGCCCACGCCGTTTTCGTAGTTGGTGGTTCCGGTTATCTTTATATTAAGTCCCGAGTTGATTATAACGCTGTTTGCAACGACAGCCGTTTTTCCCATAACGTCGGGCACCTTTATACTTGCCACAGGTGTCTCTTCTCCGGTATAGAGTATTATCTTTCCGCTGTCCTTTGCAAGCATGCTTCCGCCTTCGGGTATCTGTGCCTTTACAAGAGTTCCGTCTCCGACGATCTCATGCTTTATTCCGAGATATCCAATACTCTTGACTGCGTCCTCCACGAGCCACGATCTGTAGTTGGGGATATTCACTTCAAGCTTTTCAAGCTCTGTTTCGCTGTACTCGGGTTCAACGCCGAGATAAGGAAGAACGTTCTTAAGCACGTTTGCAACGTAGGGAGCCGCAACAACGCTTCCGTAGGAATTGCCCTTGCTCGGCTCGTCGACCATAATAAGTACCGCGATCTGAGGATCATCGGCAGGTGCGTATGCCACGCAAGAACCGATACGAAGCGAAAATTCGCCGTTTGCATCGGGCTTATCCATCTTCTGTGACGTACCTGTCTTTGCCGCAACGCGATATCCCGGGACGTATGCATTTCTCGCCGCACCGTCGGTCGCAACGCCTTCCTCGAGTATCTTGGTTATAGTTTCGCAAGTACTCGCGCTGAGCACCTGTCTCTTGGGAGTCGTGTCGTATGTTTTTACAACGTTTCCGTCGTCGTCAACAAATTCCTTCATATAGTGAGGTGTGACTAGATATCCGCCGTTTGCGACCGTGCATATGGAGGTTATCTGCTGAAGCGCCGTTACCTTGAATCCCTGACCGAAGGAGCTTGTTGCAAGCTCAACGGGCCCCATGCTTGAGAAGAAATACGTACTTGCCTCGCCGGGAAGATCCACGCCGGTCTTTTCAAGGTATCCCATAGCTTCAAAATATTTTCGGAAGCTGTCCTTTCCGAGCCGTTCCACTATAGACATCATAACAGGGTTACAGGACTGCTGCAAGCCGCGGGCAAAGGAAACATCTCCGTGTCCTGTAAGCTTATGGCAATGGATAGGTCTGCTGTATCCGGGTACAAGATGCGCACCCGAGCAATAAAAGTGCTCGCCAACGTCTACAAGGTCTTCCTCAAGCACCATTGCCGAGGTCATTATCTTAAATGTCGAACCCGGCTCGTAGATATCGTTTACTACCTTGTTGTTCCACATTGCAAGACGAAGCTCACGCTTGAGCGCAGCGTATTCCTCGCTATCTTCGGCATATTCGCTCTCATCAAGCTTCGCCTGAGAAAGAACGTCGAGAACGTAGGGATCGTTCAGATTGAAATCGGGCTTTACCGAAGAAGCAAGTATTGCGCCCGTTTTAACGTCCATAACGATACCGCAGACTCTGTTTTTCGCGCCCGATGCTTCAAAGGTAGCTTCAAGCTGTGCTTCAAGCTCGTACTGTATGCGCATATCGATCGTGCTCGTCATGTGATATCCGTTTTTTGCAACTATGTAGTTTTCGTAGTTTATGGGAAGGTTTCCGCCGGTCGCATCCTGTGCGGTAATGTATCTTCCCTGCGTACCTGTAAGCTCGTCGTTGTACTCAAGCTCAAGTCCGTAAAGTCCCGCTCCCTCGGTTCCCACAAATCCGAGCACGTGGGATGCAAGATTGTCGTAGCAATAATATCTTATGGAGCTTGCCTGAAGATGTACCTGATTTGAGAGGTCATTCTCAACGATAAACGCTCTTACAAGGTCGGCCTGCTCCTTTTCAACGTTTTTTGCGATAGTCTCGTCAAGGCGTCCCTTTTTTGCCGCCTTTTCAATTATCGTGTCATAGTCGATACCGAGTATCTTCGAAAGTCCTTCGGCAATAATAACGTCCTGAGTTTTTCCCGATGCGGCGGTCTGCACGCTCTGACCGTATCTAACTCTGTATATCGCGCGCTCTATTGCATTTACGTTTGTTGTAGTCTGTATGTCAACAGGAGAGATGAACACTCTCCAAACCGTCTTATTGGTTGCAAGAAGCACACCGTTGGTATCGTATATATCTCCGCGCTCGGGAGTAAGAGTCGACTCTGTCGTGAGCTTTTCGATGACCTTTCCCTGATACTCTTCGTAATCTATTATCTGCATCTTGAAAAGCTTGCCGCCGAGAACTATCCACAAAAGAGAAAAGACGGTTAAAACAAACACCGTTCTGCCCACTATTTTTCCGGTTACAGTGTGTACTCCCATCTTTTTCCTCCGTATTTTCTTATTTTTTATCACATTAAATAAAACGGCTAACGGCGAAGGGCGAATTCCTACAGATTCCGCGCTCTTCACCGTTCAAAAAACTACTTTTTGGCCCGTACTATTTTATTGTACGGTCAGTCGAGATATTCCACAAATCTTCCTATAGCAGAAAGAAGTGTAGACGAGGTATCAAGCTTGTCGGCGCCGTCGGTATCGAGCACTTCGATCTTGTCCTCATTGCCCATCGTTATGTAATTCTTGGTTATAAAGTCCTTTTTTATCATTCCAAGCTCATTTACGGCGATCTCCTCGATAACGCGAAGATCGTTCTTTACTTCAAGCTCAAGAGAAAGCTCTCTTTCAAGCTCTGCAAGCTCAGCACTCTCGCCTTCAAGCTTGGAGATATCGCCCATAACATCGTTTATCATAACTCCGCTGTATACCATAAACATGACCACAACAGAGCATACGATAACGGTTGCAAGCGCCGATATTGGGAATCTCGTCGGACGAACGTATCTTTCCGGCTCATTTGCACGAACTATTCTCTTTTCCGCTTCGTCCGCCTTCTTTATTATCTCGCGTTTGGAAAACTCGCCCGGCTTTTTATCGATTCCGACAATGCGCTCGATAACGCCCGTTCTTTCGCAATCGTCGGCCGATATTCTTGCTACCTTTTCCTCGTCTCTTTTCCTTGCAGCTATAGCCGCCGCACTTCTTATACGCGGAAAAACATCGGGCATAACGCGCTCGATGTGTGCGCGCATATCGCGGACTGCAGATTCGGGAGATTTGCATCCGAGCGCATCCGCACTGTATCCTCTTACGGCATTTATTCCTCTTCCCGAAAACTCACGGCGCAACTTCTCGGGGATAGTATTATTATAGTTATCGACATATACGCTGTTATTCATAATGCAATGCGGCGAATACTCGCCATTTCCTTTCTGTTGTCGTTCTATAATTTCTCTGCTACTCGAAGCTTCGCGCTTCTGGATCTCGGGTTTTCTTCAAGTTCTTCTTTGGTGGGAAGTATCGGCTTTCTCGAAACGAGCTTTAATATCGGTCTCTTGCCGCACACACACACCGGAAAATCGGGCGGGCACTCGCATCCCTTTGCAAGATTCGAGTACGCCTGCTTCACTATTCTGTCCTCAAGCGAATGGAAGGTTATTATCGCCACCCTTCCGCCCGGCACAAGCAACTTTGCCGCGGCATCTATCGCAGGAGAGATAACGTCAAGCTCGCGGTTTACCTCTATTCTTATCGCCTGAAAGGTCCTTTTTGCCGGATGAGGTCCGTCCTCTCTTGCGGCACGCGGGATAGCGCTTTTTATTATGTCCACGAGTTCAAACGTGGTCTCTATCGGTCTTATTCCCCTCGCCTCGACTATTTTCGATGCTATTCGGGGTGAAAAACGCTCCTCGCCGTAATCGTATATCACTCTTTTCAGTTCTTCTTCCGAATAAGTGTTAACGACGTCGCGAGCAGTAAGTGTGAGTTCGGCATCCATGCGCATATCGAGAAGCGCATCGTGATTATACGAAAAGCCCCTTTCCGGAGTGTCAAGCTGATAAGATGAGACGCCAAGGTCGATAAGTACGCCGTGTATTTTGTTTATACCGAGTTCCTCGCAAACCGAGGCGAGATTCTCGAAATTATTCTTTACAAATGTTACTCTGTCGGAAAATTCGGCAAGATGCTTGCCTGCGGCACAAAGAGCATCGTTGTCCTGGTCTATTGCAATGAGCCGACCTCCGTCGAGGCGCTTGGCTATCTCGTACGAATGCCCTCCGCCGCCCGCGGTGCAATCCACGTATATGCCGTCGGGGCGTATGTCAAGTCCTTCTATGCACTCATCAAGCAACACCGATTTGTGAGAAAATGTCTTAATACTTTCCATGATCAAAATCCAAAGCTCTTAAGTATCTCTGTGTATTCTTCCGGGTCTTGCTCTTCTATCTTAGCTGCGTAAAGCTCGTCCGACCATATCTCGGCATATCTTCCGCATCCAACAACGACTGCATTGCGGTCTATCTTCGCATACGCTTTAAGCTCAGGAGTGAGAAGTATCCTTCCCTGCCCGTCGGGCTGTGCTTCCATCGCGCTGCTGTAAAGGAATCTCGTGAGTCCCTTTGTGCTCGTCATGGGAAGAGACTGAAGCTTCTCGTCGACCTTCTCCCACTCACTCATAGAATAAACGGTGAGGCAGGGTTCGGAATAGCTCTTTACCACCATAAAAAGTTCTCCCAAACGGTCTCGGTGCTTGGCAGGAATGAACAATCTGTTTTTGGCATCCACAGTATGCTTGTATTCGCCCGATAACATGATATCCACTCCTTTCTTTCAACATTTTTAATCATTTTTAAACATTTTGCACCACTTCACACTATTATTATAATAAAACAGTAAAAAAAAATCAACCCTTTTTGTAATATTTTTTCAAAAAAATTTCGTTTTTTTGTTATATTTTGTACAATTTCCCGCGCCTATTATTAATTTTTTCATTTATATTTTAGTAATATTTTACATTATTTCCTTATTTTGGTAATTTAGTCATTTCCTGTCCTTTCCTATGCAAAAATGCGCCAAAAAAAAGAGAGTCCTTATCAGAACTCTCATAATTCTTATTTTTGAAGCTTTTCTATTATACCGATCGCCTTCTCGGGGACGGCACCCTCAAGCGGTTTTTTGAATTTTATAAGCTCTCTTACATAGGTAGAGCTTACATATGATAATTCCTTTTTGGAAGGCAGTATCACGGTATCAAGCTCACCGTTCAGCTCAAGGTTTATTTGCGCGAGCATGTGCTCGTAATCAAAATCCGTGCCGTTTCTCGCGCCCTTGACAAGAACTGTTGCCGAGCGTTCACGCGCATGATCGGCAAGCAGTCCGTCCGACGCTTCAACCTTTACGTTCCCCAGATGCTCAAGAGAAGCAGTCGCCATAGACAGACGCTCATCAAGCGTGAAGCGTGTCTTCTTTTCTGCGTTCACCATCACCGTA
>JAZNZQ010000270.1:0-8003 GCA_045595035.1 Eubacteriales bacterium
AGACGTTAGAGCTGCTTCAACATTTCGGGGAGGCGCTCGGCGGTCCCGATCCGGACGAGCAGATAAGCTGTTGCGATTATTATGCCGAAAAGCTCTCACAAAAGGTCTCGCTTATGAAGGAAGAGCTTCCCGAAAAGAAGAAAATGTATCGCACGGTGTCCTTGGTGTTGGGTGCGCTTGCGGTGATAATTTTAATGTAACGGAGAATGATATGGACGTAAGCTTGATTTTGAAGATAGCGGGAGTGGGGATACTTGTCTCGGTCGCATCACAGATACTGTCAAAAGCGGGACGGGAGGAGCAGGCGATGTTCGTCACAATTGCGGGCGTTGTAATAGTTCTCCTATTTCTTGTAGGAGAGATAGAACGGCTTTTTGAGACGGTAAAAAATCTTTTTGGAATATAATGGACAGCTTTAAGATATGCTTGATAGGTATTCTGTGCGTTTTTCTTTGCATGTTATTCGCGGAGATGAAAAGCTCTTTTTCTCTATCTGTAAAGATAGCATGCTCGGTGCTTGTGTTCTTATTCGCAATAGGCATTTTTTCTCCTTTGATCGACTTTTTCAGATCGATATCGGGAGAAGGCGCTTTGTCTTCTTATCTGCCTCTTATGCTTAAAGCTCTCGGCATAACTCTTTGCTCGGATCTGGTGTCGGATATATGCAGAGATTCGGGAAACACATCTCTTGCATCTGGCATTGAGCTTGTAGGCAAAGCTGAGATACTTCTTCTGTCCTTGCCTCTTATAAAGGAAATGATAGGAATAGCCGAGGGGGTATTGCCGTGAAAAAAATAACCCTCTTATTTCTTTTTCTTGTTATCTTCACGTCGTCTGCATCCGCCTCGCCCTATGCGCCCGATGCTATAAAAGAATATATCCCCTCCGATATTGTTGAGCTGATACCGGAGGACGTGTTTTCCGAGGATGCCGAAAAAAGCGCTGCAGCCGTTTCCGAAATATCGGGATTCTCATATATCCTTAAGTATGTTATTCATGTATTCGGGAGTGCGTTTAACGGCCTGCTTTCATCCTTTATCGGAGTTTTTGCAGTTCTTGCGGTCGGTTCGTGTGCAAGAATTTTCGGAAAGGGAAGCGAGACGTTTGAGATGCTTTGCTCAATGTGCACGGCGGCATTGGTATTCGGGATACAGTATAAAATGATAAACGCGGTAGAGGTGTATCTCGGGGAGATATCCGTCCTTATGGGCGGTGTTATTCCGATGATGAGCGCACTGTCTGCTGCGGGCGGGAATGTTACGTCTGCTGCGGTCAGTGCAAACGCAATGTTGATATTTTTGGCAATATGCGAGCGTGTATGCATAGATATGATCATACCGATCGTGAAGCTGTGCTACGCTCTGTCGGTGGCGGGGATCCTTTCCCGCAACGTAAATATAAGCAGTGTGACAAAGCTTATAAACAAGACCGCGGTATTTGTTATTGGGTTTGTATCAACGCTTTCCGCAGCTCTGCTTTCTTATCAGAACGTGCTCGCACAGGGGGCAGATACGACCGCTTCAAAGATAGTAAAGTTCTCGCTCGGAGCGCTGGTCCCAATAGTCGGAGGAGCAATAGGGGACACGGTGAAAACGCTTTTTTCGGGTATCGTACTAATAAAAAACACTCTCGGGGTACTCGGCGTCGTACTGATCTTTTTGTGTGTCTTGCCTCCTCTTGTTAAGCTTTTTCTAAATAAGTTTATGCTTTCATTTTGCTCTTTTGCATCAGGAATGTTTGGCGCAAAGGATTCATTCTTTTCCGATGTGTCGGGAGTACAAAATCTTCTAATTGCAGTATGTGCTTTTTCTTCACTTATGTTTCTCGTTGCACTCGGGGCATTTATCAGAACGGTGCCCGCCGTGGGGGTATGAGTGGATTTGATAAGTGAGTATTTTGGAACGGTATTGTCTGCTTTTATTGCGGCGGGGATCTGCTCTGTTCTTGTTCCCGACAAAAGCGGGATCGGCAAGTGCGTAAGATATTTGATCTCCCTGTGCGTTATCATAAGTATCGCATCTCCGCTTCGGCCTGCGATGTCCTATTTGATGGATATTTTTGACGGCGGGGCAGAGATAGAAAACATGATAGATTCCGAGCTTGATAAGTATGTGGAGAATACTAACAAGCTGATAATAGAGCAAAATACAAAAACGATATGCGAAGCACTAAAAAATGAATTGAGAGAAAAAATGAGCATACCCTCTCATGAATGCGATATAACGCTTGATACAGAAATTGATAATGGCGAGATCAGGATCACGCGTGTTAACGTGATCTTGTCGGGATATTCCATGTGGAAGGATGCAAAAGAGATAAAAGCTCTCGTATATTCACTTGTAGGCGCAGAATGCGAAGTTATAGCAGGGTAGGTGACGGTCTTACGGAAAAAGAGAACATTAAAAACTTCATAAAGCATGTCAGATCTAAAAAGAAGCTTTGGATAATTGCACTCGGAGCGCTTTTGGGAGGTGCTTTACTTATGATCGGGGCGGGTGCGGAGAATGAGGAAAAATCACTCATCCCCTCATCCGAGCAGGATATACTTTCATATGAGAAGCATTTGGAGACACGGATAGCAGAGCTTATCGAAGGTATAAACGGCATATCGCGCGTGCATATCATGGTTACCCTTGAGGGCGGCTTTGAAAATGTTTACGCCAATGATGGGTCCTTTCTTACAGTCGGAAGCGGTTCAACAAAAGCTCCTGTATTGATAAAGCAGATACTACCTTCTGTGCGCGGTGTCGGGATCGTGTGCGATAAAGCGGACGACCCTATCATTCAAAGGGAGATATGCGAGCTTCTCTCATCAGCGCTCGGAATAAGTTCCAACAGAATATATATTGCCAAAGGCAAGTAATAAAACGGCAACGTCTATAATATAATTTATCATAAAGAAAAAATTTACGGAGGATATTATGAAGCTCAAAAATATTTTTGAAAAGGCAAAAGGGGTATTTTCAAAAGCCGGCAGAAGAAACATCGTTATTGCATGCTCGGTAATACTTATCGGAACGGCAATATGTCTTAATTGGATATTGTTTGCCGATGATTCGAAAGATCTTACCGACGACGGAATAAAGGCGGGCACTCCGTCGGGCAATGCATCATACGTCGGTGCTGACTCTGATGAAGATAACGCATATTTTGCGGCATCCATGGTGTCAAGACAGCGCGCAAGAGATGAGGCGATGGAGGTCCTTCAAACCGTTGTGGAAAACAGCGATACCGTTGAGAGCGTAAAGAATCAAGCTCTTGGAGACATATCCAGGATCGCACTTGATATCGAGCGCGAGGCAAACATTGAAACTCTGATAAAATCCAAGGGATTTGAGGAGTGCGTAGCCGTGGTAAGCGGAACGACCGCGAACATAATCGTTAAAAGCGACGGTCTTATGCCAAACGAGATCGCACAGATAACCGAGATCGTTTACGAACAGGCAAACATCGATCCCGCAAATATCAAAATAGTTGAGAAAAAGTAAAGAAAGTGCGCCGATAGGAGATCGGCGCTTTTTCTTTGTAAACTTTTTTCATTATGATTGATTTTTCTTTTTCTTTGTGATAGTATTATAATATATTTTGTTATATAAGAGGATAGAGATATGGATAAAAAAATAGCTTTTATCGGCGTAGGCAACATGGCGGGAGCAATAATCCTCGGTATTACCGCAGAAAATAACCCCGATGCCGTATCCGATAACAATATATGTGTTTTTGACGTTGACAGGTCTAAATATGATAAATACAGTGGACGCAGGTTTGTATTTGCCGACTCCCCCGAGGATGCGATAGCTTTTGCGGACTATATCGTTCTTGCTGTCAAGCCGCAGAACTACCGCGAGCTTTGTACCTCTGTCGGTGCTAAGATAAAGGATTTTTCGGGCAAGGTGTTTATTTCGCTTGCGGCGGGTGTTTCTACCGATGCCGTTTGCTCTGTTCTCGGCTCGGACGCGGCTGTCGTTCGTACCATGCCTAATACCCCCTTGCTTGTGGGGGCGGGAGTTACCGCGCTTTGCCGCAACAGATTGGTCTCGAACGAGGACTTTGCAAAAATACGCTCTGTATTTGACTCAATGGGTATGACTATGGTCCTCGACGAAAAGGATATGAATAAGGTCATAGCAGTCACGGGAAGCTCTCCTGCATATGTATTTTCATTTATAAAAGCTCTCTGCGACGGTGCTTCGGCACAAGGACTTGAATACAAGGAGCTCAAGGAATCGGCTTGCCGTGCGGTCATTGGCTCGGCTACGCTTCTTATGAATTCCGATAAGACCCCGGAGGAGCTTATATCGATGGTAACCTCAAAGGGAGGAACCACCGAGCAAGCGATGCTCGTGCTCAAAAAGTATTCGTTTGAAGAGGCAATCGTTGAGGCGATGGAAAAATGCACCGAGCGTGCCGAAACGCTTGGTGAGAACCTGTAATATTTCTCCTCATAGCACCATAAAATTAAATAAAAAGATTTTATGGTGGTGATCCGATGCAGATTGCGGCGACAGAAAAGCTTAAAGGACGGCTTGCTCGCTTAAATTCTCCCAATTACTCTTATCTCAAGGTGTTGTTTCGGCAGCTTGCCGTTTATCTTATTTCCTTAGCGCTCGGAATGCTTGGCTTCTATTTCTTGAAGATACCTTTCTTTGAATCGGTAAATTCAAGTATTCTGTCGCATTTTTCCAATGCATTCCATGGTTGCGACGGCTTTGGTGATGCGATCGTTGCGGTCATCAATTATGCGCTGGCAGACATCGTGCACATCCTGCTGATCTTTGTTTTGGGTTTTACTATGTTCGCCTCGCTTGGCTGCAGTTTGTGTTTTTTTGTGCGCGGGATCGGGTTTGGTCTTTCGCTTGGATATCTTCTGCTTGCATCGGCAAACAGCGCCATAGACATAGCTCATCATGAGCTTGCTTTTTTCAGCTACGTTTTATTCTCTGTTGCATCTGCTGCTGTTTTGACGGCTTATTCGGCAAATGCGGTGCTTTTCTCATTTGAATATCGAAAAATGCACCCGCGCCGTCGAAAAGCCCTTGAGTTTGCGTTTGCAACGCTTGTTATTATGGGATATTTGATATTGATCAGCTTGGTGCGTTGCGCCTTTAGCGTTATATATACTTTTTAGATGAAAGGAATATAAAAAATTGGAACAGGAAAAGAAAAAGTGGTACAGCTTTTTAGGAATCAAACCCAAAGAAAAGGATGATGTAGAGGAGGATATCATAGGTCCTCTAGGTATCAAAAATTTCTTTAAATTATTTAAACGCAGGATAGGAAAGTTGCTTTCCCTCAATCTGTATATCATTGTTGAGGCGATCCCGGTCGCGGCCGCTCTTTTGGCTATGCTTTGGGGACCTTATGTATTCAGCCCCGTGAATAAGACCTTCAACGTCATATTCGGAACGATGCTCGCATCCGATTCACCCGTCAATTCTATACTTTACGGCGTGTTCGGCATACAGCAGAAGTATCCTGTATATACACCGGCTATGGTCATACTTTTCTTGGCTTTGGCAATTGTGCTTCTCTTTATTTTCGGTCCGATAAACGTCGGAAGTACCTATATACTTAGAAATATGGTTCGCAGAGAGCCGGTGTTTATGTGGTCCGATTTTTGGTATGCCGTAAAGAGAAACAAAAAACAGGGAATACTGTTCGGTATGCTCGATGCCGTTCTTGTCGGTGTGCTTGCGTTTGATCTTGTGTATTTCTATAAAATGCTCGGCGCCGGATTTATGACCGATCTTATGTTCTTCGTAGTTCTCTTTATAACGTTGATCTATTTCTTTATGCGTTTCTATATATATATAATGATGGTCACGTTTGATCTTAGCATAAAAAAGATACTTAAGAACTCGCTTATTTTCGCAATACTTGGATTCAAGCGAAATGTCATGGCACTTCTCGGTATCGTCCTTATGCTTGCAATAAACCTTGCACTCCTTCTTTTGCTTGTTCCCATGAATATGATGTTTCCTGTGATCCTTCCCGTATTCTACCTCCTTGGATTCGGCGGATTTATGGCGGCATATGCAGCGTATCCGATAATAGATAAGTATATGATACAGCCATATAACACTACAGAGGAAGAGAAAGAGGAAGCCGAACAATAAAGTTAAACCGACCTCGATGAGGTCGGTTTTTTCTACATAAGCTCTGACACGGTCACAAATTCGTATCCGTCCGAGATAAGAGCATCTATTATTTCAGAGAGCGCTTCGGGAGTGTGTGTTTCACCGCCGATGAAGTCGTGCATGAGGATTATTGCGCCCGGTTTGACGTTTTTGGTGACTTTATCAACTATAGTCTTCTTCGATGTGTGCTCCCAGTCTCGTGTGTCGATATCCCAAAGAACAAGCTTGTATGCGCCGTCCTCAGCGATGCTTGAGACACTGTCGCTTATTTCACCGCAGGGAGGTCGGAAAAGTGATGTGTGGATGCCTGTTATCGAAAATAGAAGCTCATCGTTTTTTGAAAGCTCACGTGTCAGCTCATCGTGAGATATGCTTTTCATATTCGGATGACTGTAGGTGTGATTTCCTATCTCGTGCCCGCACTCAGAGATCCTTTTTACAAGCTCCGGAAAGCGTTCTGCATTAGTTCCGACAACAAAAAAAGTCGCTTTTATACCATAGTTCTCAAGCGTGTCAAGTATTTCTTCGGTATGCTTTGCGTGAGGTCCGTCGTCGAAGGTGAGTGCAACGAGCTTCTTTTTTACGTCCCCCGAAGCGCTCTTAAAGGAGCAAAGAGAAAGAATCAAAAGAATTGCCGATAGGAGCTTTATTGTTTTTTTCATGCTCTTTCACCCGCGTTAAGCTCATCCAAGGTTCCGAATCTGTATCCCTGCGCCTTTAGTTCGTGAATGACATCACCGAGAATATCCGCGTTTGTTTTTGACGTCGGATGAAGCAGGATTATCGCCCCGTTGTGAAGGTTTGAAAGAATCTTTTCCTTTGCGGACGTATGCGAGGGCTGCTTTGCATTGTCCCAGTCGGCGTACGCAAAACTCCAAAATACCGTCTTATATCCAAGTGAATCTGCCCATATCAGATTATCTTCTGTAAAGCGTCCTTCGGGCGGACGGAAGAATTTTGACAGTTCACCGCCGATGTGCTTTGTATAAAGCTCCTCAAGTCCCAGAAGCTCGGACGTGAATTCTTCTCTTGATAGTGTTGACATATCCTTATGATTCATACTGTGGTTGCATACAGTGTGTCCTTCATCTGCCATACGCTTTACAAGTGCGGTCTCGTCGGTTATCATATTGTCAAGAATAAAAAACGCGCCTTTTACATTTTCGCTCTTCAACGTGTCAAGTATCTTTGCTACGTTGCCGTTTTCGTAACCCGCATCAAAGGTTAGATAGATGACCTTTTCGGTGCTTTCATCGCAATGCACGCGGTCAAGATAGAAGGCACCGTGATCCTCGATAAAACGCATATGAGAGTCAAGAGACGGCTGCTTGTGCTCGCTGTTTCTTACTATATACCATCCGTATGCATCCGGCTCGGGAGTGGCATATGCCGAAAGAACAAAAGAAGCCGCAAATATCGCCGAAAAAAGGAAAAAGAGTAGTTTTCTTTGCTTCAAAATAGCCCATTCCTTTCCGGGAGATGTTTTTTAAATTTCTCCCATGAAAAGATTTTGCTCTTTTTTGTGAATTATAAACTTTGCAATATTTGCAAAAAGAGTTGTTTTGTGTTATGATATAGAAAACGATATGTATATTGGAGCGCGTATTATGAAATATGAACTCTTAAACAGAATAAATTCGCCCGATGACCTCAAAGCTATGGAGGATGACCGTATTTTACCGCTTTGTGCCGAGATAAGAGTTTTTCTTATGGAAAAGGTGAGCGAACACGGGGGACATCTTGCCTCGAATCTCGGTGTTGTCGAGCTTTCGACGGCTATACACCGTGTCTTTGATTGCCCGCGCGATCATATTATATGGGATGTCGGGCATCAGAGTTACGTACATAAGATATTGACCGGCAGAC
>JAZNZQ010000271.1:0-14001 GCA_045595035.1 Eubacteriales bacterium
AACGGTGAAAAATGCCCTTTAAAAGCGCATTTTTCTTTTGATGGCGTTTTTGATGTAAAAAAGTGCAAAAAAAGCGCAAAAATATCAAATAAATATAGTAAAAATATTTGAAATTATATAGAAAATATGATAAAATAGAAATAGTATTATCTAAAAACAGAGGTGACGTGCAAATGAGTGCTTTTTATGAATCCGTAAAGTCGTTTTTTGGATTTGTTGCGAACCAGATAAAATACATAGGTTGGGCGGATATCGTTGATATTCTGATACTGTCGGTCTGCCTTTTTTACGCATACAAATTTATACGCGACAGACGTGCCGTAAAGCTTGCTGTCGGTATCGCTTTTATAAGTGCTATAAAGATTGCCTCTGATGTGTTTGAGATGCATGCGATAAAATTCATCCTCGAAAACTTTTTCCAGGTCGGTATCATATTGCTCATCATCGTGTTTCAGCCCGAGCTTCGTTCCGCACTTGAGAAAATGGGCGGTAAGCCGCTTGAGGGCTTCAAGGGCTTTGGCTCTGAATCAAAGGACAACGAGGCGGCGATCGCAGCTATAGATTCTATCTGTGAGGCGATATTTGACCTTGCAAGAGAAAAGACAGGTGCGCTCATCGTAATAGAACGCTCGACAAAGCTCGGTGAATTCATTCGCTCGGGTGTGGTCGTAAACGCACAGGCAAATTCCGCACTCATAAAGAATATATTCTTCAACAAAGCGCCGCTTCACGACGGAGCTATGATAATACGCGATATGCGCATCCACGCCGCTGGTTGTTTCTTACCGCTTACAACAAGAGACGACGTTGACAAGAGTCTTGGAACGAGACACAGAGCGGCAATAGGTCTTAGTGAGGTCAGTGATGCGGTTGTCATCGTTGCTTCCGAGGAGACCGGTGTAGTATCTGTTGCAATAGACGGAGAGCTTAAGAGAAAGTATAATTACAGCACGCTCAAGAAGGAACTTGGAGAGCTGTTCTTGCAGACATCTTCGTCGAAGTCGAAGAAGATATCGTCAAGATTCCGCCATATACACGGCGAAAATGATGAAAAGTGAGTGCCTGAAGGAGAAAACGAATGAAAAAGTTTGACGATGATATGATCATATACAGCGATGACTCCGAGGGCAATACCGAGGACATCAAAAAGAAAAGAAAGGGCGGGGATCTGATCGCCCGAATAGTCTGTCTTTTTGCCGCATTCCTTATTTGGATATACGTTATGAGTGCTGACAGTCCCGACCATGAGGAGGTCTTCCGTTCTGTCGGAGTTTCACTTGAAAATGCGACCGTGCTCAAAAACGAGTACAATATGTCGGTTATAAGCGGAACAGGTAACGTTACAGACGTAACGATAAAGGGCAAGCAGAGCATTCTCAGCAGATATTCCGCAGAGGATATCAAGGTCTACGTTGACCTTTCGGAAATAACCGAGACCGGGCGCCACACACTCGATATCAAGGCATCTCTTCCCGAGGGGATCATGCTTGTCGATATTGCACCGAGCAGTATTGAGGTATACGTGGATAACGATACCACAAAGACCGTGCAGGTAATAGCCAGGGCAACATCCTATACTCTTGATGCAAATTATGAGCTTGGAGAGCTTGTACCCGACGTCAGCGAGATAATTGTGAGAGGTCCCGCCAAAAAGCTTGAGCAGATAGACCATGCGCTCGTTGAATTCGATCTCGGAAACTTGAGCGAGAGCGTGATATCACGCGGTACTCTCAAGCTTGTTGATGCGACCGGAACTGTTATAGAGGATCCGTATCTTAAGATGAGTACGACCAACGTACAGGTAAGCGTTCCTGTATACACGTATAAGGAAGTTCCGCTTACTGCCGAATACAAGTACGGATATTTCAATGAAAGCAACGCGGATATTAGCATAACTCCCGCATCCGTCAAGCTAAAGGGAGACCCGAAGGTGCTTGAGGCGGTAAACGGTCTGTCGATCGTGACCGTGGATGAAAAGAAGATAAGCGCAGATTACCGTCAGGAGGTGCAGATAGTGCTTCCCGCGGGGATCACGTGCGCATCGGGAGAAACATCGGCACAGATCAGCATCAAGCACAAGAACACCGGAGTAAAGGTGCTGGCTGTATCCGAGTTTGAGGTCGTAAATCCCAAGGGATTTGTGTACAATATGGCTGATTCTCTGAACGTAGTGCTTCGCGCTCCGACCTCACTTTTGTCTCACATAACTCCCGAGTATATCACCGTGAAGATCGACCTTACTCATATCGGAACCTCAAGCGGTCTTGTCAGCGTACCTGTTTCTATTACGGTAGACCCAGTTGTTGAGGGAAAGGTATACGAGATAGGCGATTACAGAGTGCAGCTTGAAATAATAGAGTAATTATATGACGAATAATAAAAAAGAGCAGAGCAGATGGATAGTGAACAACCTATCCGTCTCGCTCTTTTCGGATGATCTTGAATTATACGAGCTTGCAAAGCGCAAGCTTCACGCACTTGGTATAGATACCTCGGAGTGTAGCTTCAAGCTCAGAAAACGCTCGGTAGATGCAAGAAAAAAGGACGATATAAGATTCGTATGTTCGCTTGAAGCAACTACAAAGTTTTCGTCTCCCAAAAGGACAAGCCCCGACGTGCTTCCGCTTGAGGACAAGGAGATAAAGATAGCGTACGGATGCGAGCCGATGAAAGATCGCCCCGTGGTGGTCGGAATGGGCCCTGCGGGCATGTTTTGTGCGCTCCTTCTTGCCGAAAACGGATACGCACCGATAGTGCTGGAACGCGGTGACGACGTAGATACGAGAGCGGTTGCGTTTGAGAGATTTTGCCGCGAGGGCGTGCTTGACGGCGAGTCGAACATTCAGTTTGGCGCGGGCGGAGCGGGTACTTTTTCCGACGGCAAGCTTGTGACAAGGATAAACGACGATAAATGCTCGTACGTGCTTGAACGCTTTCACGAGTTCGGCGCGCACGAGGAGATACTTTACGATGCAAAGCCGCACATAGGAAGCGACGTGCTTCGAGACGTTGTAAAAAATCTTGAAGCGAGAATAAGAGAGCTTGGCGGTGACGTATATTACAGAAGCCGGGTTGATGAAATAAAGACCAAGGGCAAACGAGCCGAATCGGTTTCGGCATCGGGCAGAGATATCGGATGCTCGGCGCTCGTGCTTGCAATAGGCCACAGTGCAAGGGATACTTATGCTATGCTTATGGAGAAGGAGCTTTTTGTTGAGCCAAAGCCATTTTCGGTCGGACTTCGAATAGAGCATCTTCAAAAGGACATAGACCGTGCGCTTTACGGAGATCAGGCGGGAAATCCACGCCTCAAGCGCGGTGAATATGCTCTTTCTCACAGAGTGGGAGAGCGCGGAGTGTACACTTTTTGTATGTGTCCCGGAGGTGAGGTCGTAGCGGCCGCATCCGAAGAAGGCGGCGTTGTGGTAAACGGCATGAGCTCATATGCAAGAGACGGCAAGAATGCCAACTGTGCGGTCTGCGTCTCGGTAAAATGTGAGGACTACGGAGCGACTCCCGAAAAAGCTATTGAATATCAAAGAATGCTTGAGAGAGCGGCATATACGGCGGGCGGGAAAAACTACAACGTTCCGCTCCAGACCCTCGGAGATTTTATTTCGGGCAAGCTTACTTCCGAACCATCGCGAATAGAGTCCACTTATATGGGCGGCGGAAAATATACCGTAACAGACTTAAATAAGATACTTCCGCCTTATATTTCGGGAGCACTCTCGGAAGGCCTTATTGCTTTTGACAGGAAAATAAAGGGCTTCGCATGCCCCGATGCATTGCTCTCGGGAATAGAAACACGCACCTCGGCACCGGTCAGAATAACAAGAGGCGAGGAGCGCACGGCACTCGGATATGACAATATCTATCCCTGCGGAGAGGGTGCGGGCTATGCGGGCGGTATTACGAGCGCTGCAATAGACGGTATCAACACCGCGCTTGCAATAATGAAGAAATACGCGCCGCCGAAAAAATCTTAACGGCAGGCGCTTTACGGAGAATATAATGAATTTAAATAAAAACGACAAGATCTGGAATATAAGATTCGGGGAAAACGACCCCGGGAAGGTCGACGCGGCAAAGAAGATAGCGCGATTTCTCGGGGTGTCCGACGTCCTCGCAAAGCTGATATACAACCGAGGGTATACCACCCCCGAAGCGGCAAGGGATTTTCTATTCCTCGAGGACAGCATTTTCCATGACCCATTCCTTATCTGCGATATGGACAAGGCGGTCGACAGAATATTTGATGCGCTCGAAAATGGCGAAAAGATAATGATATACGGCGATTACGATGCCGACGGAGTAACGGCTACGACTGCGCTCTATCTCTATCTTGGCGGTCTGGGAGCCGACGTGTCGTACTATATCCCCACAAGAATGGGAGACGGATACGGCGTATCGCTTTCTGCACTTGATGAATTTGCCTCCTCGGGCATCTCGCTTATGATAACCGTTGATACGGGGATAACCGCGGTGGAGGAGGTCGAATACGCAAAGACGCTCGGAATAGATACTTTGGTTACAGACCACCACGAGTGTCAGGCGGTCCTCCCGGATGCTACAGCAGTAGTTAATCCCAAGCGGCCCGATTGCGGGTATCCTTTCAAGGAGCTTGCGGGAGTAGGAGTTGTCTTTAAGCTTATCTGCGCCCTTGAGACAAGAGCTGCCGAAGAAGACGGCTCGAGCGTTATTGCAAGGATAAGAGAGGTATGCCGCCGCTTTGCGGATATTATTTCGATAGGCACAGTCGCCGATGTTATGCCACTTGCAGATGAGAACCGCCTTATTGTAAGCTACGGACTCTCTATGCTCGAGAAGACCGACAAAGAGGGACTCAAGGCCCTCATCGAGGCATCGCAGAACGGGACCGCAAAGTCCCCCAAGAAGATAAGCACCGGCTTTATCGGCTTTACTCTTGCACCGAGAATAAATGCCGCGGGAAGAATGAGCAGCGCCGCCATTGCAGTCGAGCTTCTTTTGGCAGAGTCACCGGAGCGTGCGCGTGAGCTTGCAGAAGAGCTTTGCGAGATAAACCGCACAAGACAGATAGAGGAGAATAAGATAGCCGAGGCGGCTTACGAGAAGATAGAGGCAACGTACGATTTTGAAAACGACCGCGTTATCGTTGTTGATGACGACGGCTGGAACCAGGGCGTTATCGGTATAGTTGCATCGAAGATAACCGAAAAATACGGACTTCCGTCGATCATAATCTCGTTTGACGGAAACGGCGAGGAGCCGACATATAACGACAACGGAAAGGGCTCGGGAAGAAGCGTGAAGGGCTTCAATCTCGCATCTGCTCTCGTACATTGCGGCGATCTGCTTGAAAAGTACGGCGGTCACGAGCTTGCCGCGGGTCTGTCTCTCAAAAGATACAATCTTGAGTCGTTCAAACGTAAGATAAACGAATACGCCAATGAAAGGTTCGGCGAGGATGATATCGCATACTCGACCGAAGCCGACTGCGCTCTCGGAGCCGCGGACATAACAATAGAGCTTGCATCGGAGCTGTACAAGCTTGAGCCCTACGGAACCTCAAACCCGACACCGAGCTTTGTGCTTGAGGGAGCGAGTGTAACAAGAATAACCCCGATAGGAGCCGGAAAGCACACAAAGCTTCTTCTTGAGAAGGACGGAGCTTCGTTTACGGCGCTTTCTTTCGGTCATTCTCCTTTTGAGCTTGATCTTTACGAGGGTGATGAGATAGACATTCTCTTTAACCTTGATATAAACGAGTTCAGAGGAACAAAGAGCACGCAACTCATAGTGCGTGATATAAAGAAGAAAAGCGGCAATGAGGATGAGTTTCCCGCGCTTGAGAAGAGATATCTCGAAATAAAGGCAGGAGATACATTTTCGTGCACCGAAGAGGTCGTTCCCACAAGAGATGATTTTGTATGTGTATATAAAACTCTTCGCGGTGAGGCGGCACTCGGTCACGATATGATAAGCACACGCGCGCTTATCTCGTTGCTTTTTGAAAAGAGCATCAATTACATAAAGCTGAGATTTATAATCGACATCCTTGACGAAATGGAGCTTGTGTTTTTTGATCATTCAAAGGATAACGATATGTATAAATTCACCATAAACAACAAGAGCGCAAAGACAGATCTCGAGGATTCGGGCATACTGTCTGCACTCAGAGCAAAACAGACAAATTAGCAAAGAAGGTTTTGGCATGACTAACAACACGTCCCAAGGTTCCGGAATCAAGCGACTGCTTGATATGCTTGCAGCGACCGGAAAAAAATACGATATAGAAAAGATACAGAAGGCGTACGAGTACGCTCACGTACTGCACGAGGGGCAGTTCCGTCAAAGCGGTGAGGAGTACATATCCCACCCCGTTGCGGTCGCAGAGATAGTTGCGGGACTTGAGCTTGACACGGACTCTATTTGCGCCGCGCTTCTGCACGATACGGTCGAGGATTGCGCCGAAAAGACCGATCTTGATACTATAAAGAAGCAGTTCGGCCCCGAGGTCGCGCTTCTGGTCGACGGTCTTACAAAGATCGTTCAGATCCAGATAGAGGACAAAGAGGAGGCGCATATAGAAAATCTTCGTAAGATGCTCCTTGCTATGTCCAAGGACGTGCGGGTTATTTTCATAAAGCTCTGCGACAGACTTCACAATATGCGTACACTCTCTGCAAAATCCGAGAAAAAGCAGAGGATCACCGCGCTTGAGACCATGCAGGTATACGCGCCGCTTGCGCACCGACTCGGTATGCAGCGTATAAAGCAGGAGCTTGAGAATCTCGGTCTTTCCTATCTTGACCCGATAGGCTATGCCGAGGTTAAAAACGATATAGAGACAAAGTACGGAAACAGTCTTAACTTCATCGAGCACGTCCGCACAGACGTCGACGATAAGCTAAAGGAGAACAATATTAAATTCACGCTTGAGGGACGTATAAAATCGGTCTACAGCATCTATAAGAAGATGTACAATCAAAACAAGAGCTTTGACCAGATATACGACTTTTACGCGCTTCGTATCATCGTTGACACAGAGCTTGAATGCTACACGGTGCTTGGAATCATCCACGAGATGTTCAAATCCCTTCCCGGCAGATTCAAGGACTATATATCCACGCCTAAGCCCAATATGTACCGTTCGCTTCACACGACGGTCATCGGACGCGACGGTATCCCCTTCGAGGTACAGATACGTACGCGCGAGATGCATCACATAGCCGAGTACGGTATTGCGGCGCATTGGAAATACAAGTCGGGCGAAAAGAGCAAGGAAGAGATAGATCAGAAGCTCTCCTGGATCGCGCGTCTTATCGAGACCGAGGACGGCACACGCGACCCCGACGAGTTTATGCATGCGATAAAGACCGACATATTCCATGACGAGGTGTTCGTATTTACACCCAAGGGTGACGTTATCGCGCTACCTCAGGGCTCGACGGTCATCGACTTTGCTTATGCCATACATACTGCTGTCGGTAATAAAATGATAGGTGCAAAGATAAACGGAACCATCGTACCTATCGACAGAGTGCCCGAAAACGGAGAGATCATCGAGATACTCACGTCATCCTCTTCCAAGGGACCGAGCCGCGACTGGATAAAGATCGTAAAGACGGGTGAGGCGAGAAACAAGATCCGTCAATGGTTCAAGAAAGAGAAGAGAAGTGAGAATATCGTCGTAGGAAAGGCGGCGATCGATGCCGAGCTTCATAAATACTCGCGCGCATATACCGATACACAGCGCAACGAGATATCGGCAAACGTTGCAAAGCGACTCGGCATACAGGGCGCGGACGACCTTTACAATACGCTCGGTTACGGCGGACTTTCGATATCCAAGATAGTCAACAAGCTTCGTGATGAGTTCGAGCGCATAGTAAAGCCCGAGGAAAAAGAAAAGCCGGTTATTACAGAGGCAAGCCAGGTACAGCTTGCGACAAAGCCGAAGAATGCCAAATCGGACGGCGGTATCATCGTCGACGGAGCAAGCGGTTGCTCGGTCAAATTTGCAAAATGCTGTAATCCTCTTCCGGGAGACGACGTTGTCGGCTTTGTTACAAAGGGCTATGGACTCTCTATCCACAAGACCGACTGCCCCAATGCTATCGCGGGTATGAACCGCCCCGAGGACAAGGACAGGTGGCTCGAGGCACATTGGGAGACTACCGAACCGACAAACAAGAACATATTCGAGGCGTCGATTCAGCTCTTTGCGATCGACCGTATAACGCTTATTGCCGACGTGACGATGGCGCTTGCCGATATGAAGGTCGCAATATTGCAGATAAATTCACAAAAGACCTCCGATGGCAGAATAATGATGGGACTTACGCTCGGATGCAGAAACGTAGACCATCTTAAGTCCATCGTATCAAGACTCAAATCCCTAAACGGCGTCGAGGACGTTACAAGAGGGTTTGCATAATAAAGGAAAATCATTATGAGAGCAGTAATTCAAAGAGTAAGTGAGGCATCGGTTGTATCGGATGGCACTCTTACGGGAAAAATAGAAAAAGGACTTATGATACTTCTCGGTGTGCGTGAGGGCGACACTAAGGCAGATGCAGAGGCGCTTGCGGAGAAGATATCCAAGCTCAGAATATTCTCGGATGAGAATGACAAGCTCAATCTGTCACTAAAGGACGTGGGAGGCGCGGCGCTTGTCGTATCAAATTTCACGCTTATGGCGGACTATAAAAAGGGAAACCGTCCGAGCTATACCGATTCTGCCGCACCCGATGTGGCAAATGAGCTGTATGAGTATTTCATTTCACAGATGAAGAGCCGTGAGATACATACCGAGAGCGGAGTATTCGGCGCCGATATGAAGGTGTCGATATTGAACGACGGTCCGATCACAATAGTTATGGACAGTGAAATTCTTTTGAAGAAGGGAGTATAATACCTCATGAGATTGCATGTTGAGGGAGACATTAACAGATACTATGTACAGACACTTTGCATGATCTTTTTCCCCGGGGCAAAATTTGCCGAAGATGAGGAGATCGACGAGAATACTCCCGAGGTGTACGTGAAGGCGTCTACATTGCCCGAAGGGGTCGAGGCATACTCGCGTATGAAGCTCGGAGACAAGGTCTTTGAGGCAAGCAAATTCGTGGAATTCAGAGATATGTGGAGCGCGGAGCGAACGGCGAAGATCGCGGTCGGACGAGCTGTTTTTGACTGCGGAGAGGGAATGTTCGGATATACTCCCGCGTGGGGAATACTTACGGGTGTGCGTCCCTCCAAGATGGCAAGCGAGCTGCTTCTCTCGGGATTTGGCGTACAAAAGGCAAAGAGGGTGCTTCGTGAGGAGTACTTTGTAAATCCCAAAAAGGCATCCCTTGCAGTAAACGTGGCGACCGCCGAGTACAAGATAATAAATCAACTGCATGACAAGGTGTGCAGCGTCTATATTTCCATACCGTTTTGTCCATCAAGATGCGCGTATTGCTCGTTTGTGTCGTACACGTCCGAGAGACTGCTTTCTCTTATTCCCGAGTATCTTGAAAGACTCGGACGGGAGATAGACGGTATATTTAAAACAGCCGCAGAGGCGGGGCTTACGGTCGTGACAGTATATATCGGAGGCGGCACCCCTACCATCCTTACACCCGATCAGCTGCGATTCTTACTCGGCAAAATAAACTCTCACGTAAATACAAACGACCTTCTTGAGTTTACACTTGAGGCGGGCAGACCCGATACCATAACTGCCGAAAAGCTTGCCGTAGCTAAGGAATACGGCGTTACAAGAATAAGCGTAAATCCTCAGGTGCTAAACGATGAGGTCCTTCACAATATCGGCAGACGTCACACCGTTGACGATTTCTACCGCGCATACGAGATCGCGCGTGAGTCGGGTATACGCGATATAAACGTAGACCTTATCGCGGGACTTCCTACCGACACTTTTGCAAGCTTTTCAAGGTCGTTTGACAGCATACTTGAGCTTAAACCCAACAACATTACAGTACATACCTTCTGCGCGAAAAAGTCGGCGGATATACTTAAAAGTAAGAGTGAGATATATTCACGTACCGGCAAGATAGCCGCAAAATGCGTGGATTATTCGCAGGTCAAGAGTAAAAACGACGGTTATAAGCCCTATTATATGTACAGGCAGAAGAATACCGTGGGAAATCTTGAAAACGTCGGCTTTGCACTTCCCGGCACAGAGGGACTCTATAACATATTCATGATGGAAGAGGTACATACGATACTCGCGGCGGGTGCCGGTGCCGTTACAAAGCTTGTGGACTATGCGCTTCCCGGAGAGGGTACGATGAAAATAGAGAGAATATTCAACCATAAGTACCCATATGAATATTTAAAGGAAGAAGAAACAGGTAAGACTTTTGAGAGAATACGTGACTTTTATTCGGAACATTGATTTTATTTGAAAGGTATTACCCAAAAAGATGATCATTCAGAACAGAGAATTTAAGAACGAAAAAGAAAAGGCCGATTTTGTGCTCGAGTGCGACAGTGCGTTCGATGCGAAGTTGGATGCGGTTGCAAGAAGCATTGCATCAACAAAGGGACTAAAGGCGGTGACCCTGTCGGGACCAACCTGCTCGGGCAAGACAACTACGGCAAGAAAACTCATCGAGTGCTTCGAGGAGCTTGACAAGGACGTTCATATAATCTCGATCGACGATTTTTACCTCGACCGCGCCGTGCTCAACGCAAGAGCCGAGGAGGATCCCGATATCGAGATCGATTACGATTCGTTTGAAACGATAGATTTCGAGGCGTTTTGCGAATGCGTCGAGGAGATATTCGCGTACAAAAAGGTGCATATACCGAAGTACGATTTCAATCTCGGCAAGCGTTCGGGATACACCGAGATCATCCCCGAGAACGACGACCTATTTGTTTTCGAGGGCATACAGGCGATATATCCGCAGATAACGGCGGTGCTCGCAAAGCATAGCTTCAAGAGTATCTATATAAGCGTCGCAAGCGAGATCATGTGCGCGGGAAAGATATTTACTCCCAATGAGATAAGATTTTACAGACGTCTTGTCCGCGACTTTAATTTCAGGAGCGCCTCGCCCGAATTTACCTTTTACCTTTGGGAGAGCGTAAGGGCAAACGAGGAGAAAAACATCATTCCGTATGCAAATACCGCGGACATCGTGATCGATTCTGCTATGCCGTACGATCTGAACATGATAAAGCCCTATCTTATAAACGTGCTCGGTGCTCTGCCCGATATAAGCAAGTACGCGGATGAGGCAAGAAGAATAAGAGACAAATTTGAAAATATAGAGGAGATATCGGGCGAGTACATTTCCGAGACCTCTCTTTACAAGGAATTTATATGAATATACTTTTTAAGAACGTAAGACTTTTACCCGAATACGGATACGGTGACGGCGAGGTGTTTGTTGCAATCGAGGATTCTCTTTTTTCCTATATAGGAAAGGAACGCCCGAACGGTGTGTTTGAGCGCGAGATAGACGGTCACGGAAACCTTCTTACTCCGGGATTTTATAACGCGCATTGCCATAGCGCAATGACGTTGTTTCGCGGCTACGGAGAGGATCTTCCTCTCTCTCGCTGGCTCGAGGAAAAGATATTTCCCGCCGAGGACAGACTGACCGACAAAAGCGTATACTACGGCTCGATGCTTGCTATCGCTGAGATGCTTAAAAACGGTATCGTATCATTTTCGGATATGTATATGTTCTGCGATGCAACGGCAAAAGCGGTGATCGAGACCGGAATCAAGGCGAATATTTCGCGCAGCATCGTCTCGTTTGATCCAAATATAAAAAAGGAAGACGATTTCCGTCTTGCGGAATCGATCTCTCTTTACAACGAATACAACGGTGCGTGTGACGGCAGAGTTAAGATAGATATGTCGCTTCACGCCGAGTATACTAATAAAATGAACACCTGCCGATATCTTGCCGAGACTGCAAAGGAGCTTGGCGCGATAGTTCAGGTGCACATTTCCGAGACCGAAAAGGAGCACAGGGAATGTATCGAGAGAAACGGTATGACTCCGATAGAATTCTTCCTTGAGGCGGGAGTACTTGATTCTCCTACAACGGCGGCGCATTGTGTTTACGTTTCCGAGAGCGATATGGATATAATGAAAGCCAAGGGCGTTACTGCCGTACATAATCCCACCAGCAACTTAAAGCTCGGAAGCGGTGTTATGCCGCTTCGAAAAATGCTCGATAAGGGCATCGACGTTGCGCTCGGTACCGACGGCACGGCTTCGAACAACACCCTTGACATGATAAAGGAACTGCAGCTTGCGGCTATTCTTCACAAGGGAGTGTCCTGTCAGGCAGATATTACTACCGCTCGTGAGATGAGCCCGCTTATTTCTCTTGGAGGCGCACGCGCGCAGGGAAGAGCTGACTGCGGTGAGATAAAGGTCGGATATCGCGCCGATGCCGTTCTCATAGATATGAATGCAGTCAATAATATTCCTTGTTATGATGCATATGCTTCGCTTTGCTACAGCGTTAATTCTTCTAACGTGCTTATGACCGTGGTTGACGGACGAATACTTTATGAGAATGGCGAGTATACATCAATAGATAGAGAAAAGCTTGTCTTTGAAGCAAAGGAAACAATAAAACATTATTTTGATTAAAGGGGCGGATAGCCATTAAGCAAAAAAGCTCGAATTTGTCCAAAAAGAATTCCGCGAGGATGTTCTTTTCGGGTGTAGTTGTATTGACCTTTTCCAATATCATAGTAAAAGCGATAGGACTGTTCTTTAAAATACCGCTTATCCATTATCTCGGTGAGCTTGGTATGGGCTATTTTAACGCCGCATATACCATATACACCTGGTTTTATATGATAAGCACGGCGGGACTTCCCGTGGCTATATCCATACTTGTCTCAAAGGCGAGAGCAAAGGGAAACTACAGACAGGTAAAGCGAATATTCTCCATATCTGTCTCGCTTTTCTTTGTGATAGGACTTCTCGGTATGGGAATAATGGCATCGGGAGCCGGACTTTTCTCGGCTCTTATGAAGAGTGAGGACTCGCTCTGGTGCATTGTGGCGATAGCGCCTACGCTTTTCTTTATCTGTATCTCAAGCGCGATACGCGGATATTTCCAGGGCTTTCAAAATATGATACCGACCGCGCTCTCTCAGGTGATAGAAGCGTTGGGAAAGCTGCTTATCGGTATCTTTCTTGCAATTTGGGCAATAGATGCCGGATACGAGCTTCATATTGCGGCTGCATTTTCGATAAGCGGACTGACCATAGGTGTTGCAGTCAGCATGCTCTTCCTTGTGATAACAAAAATGCTTTTCAAGGAAAGCGAATACGGCTTGGACGTTGCTTCTCCTCTTGAAGCCGACTCTAAAAAAAGCGTGCTTTCAAGTCTTGTTAAGATCGCTGTACCGATAACCTTAAGCTCGTCTGTCATGAGTCTTACGAATATGATCGACCTTATGATAGTGCTAAGACGCTTACAGGATATCGGTTTTGTACGCGAGGCGGCGGTAGCCATGTACGGAAATTATACCACCCTCGCAGTACCGCTTTACAACCTTCCTCCCGTACTCATATATCCCATCGCATATTCTATAGTGCCGATGCTCAGCGCAACAAAAGAGAGCGAGGGAAATGATAAGGTCAAAAAACTTGTCGATTCTACTTTGCGCGTGAGTGCGATGATAGCCCTGCCTTGTGCTCTTGGCCTGAGCGTACTTTCCCGCCCGATACTTGATCTGTTGTTTCACGGGCTTGACGCATCGATAAATATGGCGGCACCACTTCTTTCGGTTCTTGCGCTCTCCTGCTTTTTCGTTTGCATACTTGCGGTCACAAATTCGGTACTGCAGGCAAACGGATACGAGGGAAGACCGATAATATCGATGCTTGTGGGCGCGTGCGTAAAGCTTGCGTCGAGTTATATTCTTATAGGTATACCCGAGATAGGAATGTTCGGCACACCGATAAGCACCTTCCTTTGCTATGCGGTCGTTTGTGCAATGAATTTTTACTTTATATCAAAGCAC
>JAZNZQ010000272.1:0-3753 GCA_045595035.1 Eubacteriales bacterium
TTCGCAGAACACGTAACTGCTACACACCCGAGATGGTGGCAAGATTCAGAGAGCAGGTCGTCGAGGACATCGTCCCGATCGTTTGCGCTCTCAAGGAGATGCAGGCAGAGCGTATAGGTGTTACAAAGGAAGAGATGCGCATATACGACGACAACTACAAATACAAGGACGGCAACCCCAAGCCCAAAGGCACGCCCGAGGACATACTTGCGGCGGGCAAGCGTATGTATGAGGAGATGTCGCCCGAGACCGCAAAGTTCATCAACTTCATGTACGACAACGAGCTTCTTGACGTTGAGGCAAAGCCCGGCAAGGCGGTAGGCGGATATTGCACCGAGATACCCGAGCACGGCGCGCCCTTTATCTTCTCCAACTTCAACGGTACTACAGGTGACGTCGACGTGCTCACACACGAAGCGGGACACGCCTACGCGGCATTCCAGAATATGGATTCCGAGCTTCTCGAGCTTGCTCAGCCGACTATGGAATCCTGCGAGTGTCACTCCATGTCGATGGAATTCCTTGCTTGGCCCTGGCTTGAGCTTTACTACGGCGAGGACACAGACCGCGCAAAATTCTCTCATCTTGAAAGCTCGCTCACCTTTATTCCCTACGGATGCCTCGTTGACCACTTCCAGCACGTTGTATACGACGAACCCGACCTGACTCCCGCCGAGCGTAACCAAAAATGGGATGAGCTTTCGGCCATCTACCGTCCGTATCTTTCGGCAGAGGGCGTTCCTTTCTGGGGTGAGGGCAGAAGCTGGCAGAGACAGCTCCACATCTATCACTATCCCTTCTACTATATAGATTACTGCCTCGCACAGACCATATCGCTTAAGTTCTGGGAGCTTTCACAGAAGGATTACAAGGATGCATGGAGAAGATACAACGCCTTCGTTGACAAGGGCGGGCGAGAGACCTTCACAGAGCTTTGCAAGACCGCGGACCTCTCCACTCCATTTGAGGACGGAAGTCTCAAGGCGGTAGCAAGCGCCGTAAAGACCTGGCTTGACGAAAGAAAATAAGCAAAAAAATATGCGTTGCAAATGCAACGCATATTTTTTTATTCTACTTGTTAAAAAGCTTCTTGTTTGCCTCGTCGATGTATTCGAGAAGCATATCTTCGGTGAGCTTGCCGTCGTTCCATCTGACTGCCATTCTGAGAGTGCTGTATCTCTTCGAGTAGATGCCGGGAGTCTCGAATGCAAATCCAAACTCGGCGACCTTCTGCTTTGTCGATTCGGGAAGCACCTTCATAACAAGCTCTTCTCTTATCGGCTCGTAAACGTCGAGTGTCATAAGATCGAGAAGCGACGTATTCATATATATCTTCGGAACGTAAGGGTTGGGATCGACCTTTGTAAGTGTGACCGAGAGAGGTGTATTCTCGGAGTTTCCGCCGACGTATACAACGTATTCGCCGCTCTCAACTCTCCAATCGTTTACTCTTACGTCGTAGTAAGCGAAGCTGCGATCATCAAGTTCAAACTCTATCCACTTGCTCTCGCCCGGCTCAAGGTATACCTTTTCAAAGCCCTTAAGCTCCTTTACGGGGCGGGCAACAAAAGACTGCTTTGCACCAACGTAAAGCTGTACGCTCTCCTTAGCTGCTACCTTTCCTGTGTTGGTAACCTTTACACTTATCTTATCTCCGTCTGCCTTGATCTCGTCATAAGAGAAGGTCGTGTACGACAAGCCGTAGCCGAAGGGGAAATTGACCGCAAGGTTCTTCTTCTGATAGTATCTGTATCCGATGAATACACCCTCTGCGTATACAACGTCATCACCCACACCGGGGAAGTTAAGGTAAGAAGGATTGTGCTCGTATTTTACGGGGAATGTCTCTGCAAGCTTGCCGCTGGGAGCTACGTCACCAAACACGAGTCTTGTTATAGCGTGACCTATAGCACAACCGCCAAGGTAAGCATAGAAGAGTGCGTGTACATCATCAAGCCAAGGCATCTCAACAGGAGATCCGCCAAGAATAACAACAACAGTTTCGGGGACTTCGCGCGCGATCCTCGAGATAAGCTCGTTGTGAGAATCGGGGAGAGCCATACCGGGTCTGTCATAGCCCTCAGACTCAAAGCTGTCGGGCATACCTGCGAATATAACGGCACGGCCGCACTTCTTTGCAGCAGCCACTGCTTCGGCAATAAGCGCTTCGTTTGGAGTATTGACGTCTCCTTCAAGCGAATAGCCCTCTGCGTATACAACGTCGGAAGCGCATCTTGCACTCATACATTCAACGATATCATCTATAAATGCGGGATTTACGCGGCTGGAGCCGCTTCCCTGATATCTGGGAGTCTTTGCAAATGCACCGATAACGGCAAGCGGCGCTTTATCGGCAATAGGAAGGATGCCCTTGTCATTCTTGAGAAGCACCATTGCTTCCTCTCCGACCTTCTGACAGAATGCGTGAGAAGCGGCAAGGTCTGCCTTCTCTGCCTTCTCGTCGGGAAGATAGGAATATACTGTCTTAAGTATTCTCTCAAGTGCGCGGTCAAGTATCTTTTCGTCAAGGCGGCCTTCTTCGACTGCCTTTACTATCTGCGCATCTCTTACACCGAAGCTTCCGGGCATTTCAAGGTCCGAACCCGCCTCAAGAGATGCAACTCTGTCGTTTATAGCATTCCAGTCGGACATTACCATGCCCTCGTAGCCCCATTCGCCGCGAAGGATGTCCTCAAGAAGCCAACCCGACTTTGAGACCTGATCTCCGTTTATGCGGTTGTAAGAATGCATTATCGTCGCGGGCTTCGCTTCCTTTACGGCGATCTCAAACGCTGCAAGATATATCTCACGGAGCGTACGCATATCAACGATAGCATTTGTGCTGTGACGGCGGTGCTCCTGACTGTTGACTGCGAAATGCTTAAGCGATGTACCAACGCCCATGGACTGAACGCCCTTTATGTACTCTGCCGCAAGCTTTCCGGCAAGGTACGGATCCTCGGAGAAATACTCGAAGTTACGTCCGCAAACGGGAGAACGCTTCATATTGATTCCGGGGCCGAGAAGGATGGATACCTGCTCGCCTACCGCCTCACGTCCGAGCGATTCGCCAAGACCGAAGAGAAGCTCCTTGTTCCACGTGCAGGCAAGTCCTGCAGCCGAGGGGAAGCAGGTGGATTTAACGGTTCCGTTGTAGTAGTACGAGCCGGCATCGGTCTTGGATCTCTTTCTGAGTCCGTGCGGGCCGTCGCACATCATTATCTCGGGAATTCCGAGTCTGTCAAGCTTTTCTATATGCCACTCGTCAAAGCCGGAGCAAAATCTCGCCTTTTCTTCAAGTGTCATTTCGGATATAAGTTTCTTGATGTCCATAACAAGCACCTCGTTAAGTTTTATTATTCCTTACAATTATATAACATCATAATTCAAATTGCAATACCTTTAGAATTTTTTTCTAAATTTCTTTTTTTGATGAAACATTTTTTCACAAAAAACAAATTGACCTCAACGTAAAAATGATGTATAATTGGTATAGATAACAACTGAAAGGAAGTTTACGATATGAATTACTACAAAATGAACCTCGCAGGACTTGAAAGACAGCTCCCCATCTGCCGCGTTACCGACGATCTTTATATCGGCGCATTCGTTATTTTCGGCGATCAAGAGCTGACCGTTGCTTGTGCAAGAGATCTTTTGAAGCTCGCCCCCGAATACGATTACCTCATCACAGCGGAGGCAAAGGGTATCCCGCTTATCCATGAGATGGCACGTCAAAGCGGTGCGAAGAAG
>JAZNZQ010000273.1:0-6123 GCA_045595035.1 Eubacteriales bacterium
CTTGACGATAAGATATCAAAATTCTTTCCCGATAAGATAGACCGGGAATTGCCGCCTTACCTTGCAGAGCAGACTGTGCGCGATATGCTTATGATGTGTACGTCGGGTGATGCGCCCAACTGGTTTCCGCATCCCGAACCCGACCGCACACGCCTTTATTTTAATGAGATGAGCGCCGATCGCCCCGCAGGTATGATCTTTAAATATGATAGCGCAGGCTCGCAGGTGCTGACCGCGCTTGTAGAAAGACTTACGGGCAAGAGCCTGTTTGATCTTATGTACGAGCGTATCTTTTCGCACCTCGGTACGTTTAAGACCGCATCTATACTCAAGACCAAGACTGATGACAGCTGGGGAGACTCGGCTCTGCTTTGCACGACCCGCGATATGGCAAGCTTTGCGCGCTTTGTGATGAACTTGGGCGAGTGGAACGGCAAACGTCTTATGAACGAGGAATATCTCCGTACGGCGACCGCGCGTCTCGTTGATAACAACCGTATTGGATTTGAAGATTACTATGCACAGGGCTACGGATACCAGATATGGCAATGTAAGGACGGCTCGTTCGGCTTTAACGGAATGGGCGCGCAGCTCACTATCTGTATGCCCGACAAGGATCTCATCTTCGTCTGTACTGCGTATAATTACGGCTACCCGAGTATGAAGGCGCTCATTCTTTCGGCCTTCTTTGAGGAGATCGCGGACAATATCGGAGAGCCGCTTCCCGAGGATACAGATGCATATAAGGAAACACTCGCACTTGCAGATTCGCTTAAACTCTATCATCTTAAAAGCGCAGTCGAGACCGACTTTGCCGATGAAATAAACGATGTCGAGTATACCTGCGAAGACAACCCGATGGGCATTACACGCTTCTCGCTCCATTTCGAGGGGGATGAGGGAGAGTTTCGTTACACCAACGCGCAGGGTGATAAGGTGCTCAGATTCGGCATGGATAAAAATGTGTTCGGCAAGTTCCCGCACCTCGGATACTTCAGAGAGCACGGAGGTCTGCCCACGACCGACGGATTTATGTACAACTGCGGCACATCTGCCGCGTGGTGCGAGAAGCAAAAGCTGCAGATAAGAGTAGAGTTTGTCGACATCTACGGCGGTAATATGTTTGCGACCTTCTCATTTAAGGGAGATGACGCGCTCATCTTTATGGTCCGCAATTCCGAGGCGTGCATGTACGATTATCAAGGAATAGCCATCGCAAAGAGAAAAGCTTGACATATTTAAATTATAGTGGTATTATAAATGTGTAACAAATTTCCGGAAAGGACAAATGATATGAAAACAAAAATTTTGGCATTTTTACTCATTTTTGCTATGATGCTATGTTGCTTCGGCGCGGGAATTTCCGCAGCATATACCATCCTTTACGGAGATGCGACCGGAGACGGTATGATCGATGGCAAGGACCTTGTACGACTTAAAAAGTATCTTGCCGCATACGACTATGATTCCGGAACGTCCGACGTTGTTCTGGGACCCGATACGGGTACTGTCACACCTCCTGTCAGCAGTGGGAATTTTGACAATTATGCGGCTTTTACTTGGGCTGACATCGTTAAAGTGGATGAAAACGGCATGCTTTACGTGAATGCTTTGATCGATGCAAGCGGCGTTAAGAAAGAGATAGCAATAAACGACTACAACAAATTCAAGGTCGGTCTTGCTATGTATAATTGGCTGAAGAGCAACGGATATATGACCGCCGATCCTTATTGGGAGGGGTCAACCGTTCCTGAGATTCCAAGGTCAGCTCTTATAGATGCTCTTCGGTATGCAAATACGGTGGCGGGCATGAATCTCCTTTTTGATACCGTATTTGCCGCACGAGTCAACGCTGACGGCACGTATTCTCTTATTCCGTTTACACCTTTTGTTTCGGATGATGATGCGGTAAATATTGTTGATAACGTGACAAAGGGCATGATAACGCTCAATTATGGTATCAACAACATGTCATATGTAACCTATGTTGCTGCAGATGATAAGCTTATTGCTGCGGCAGGTCAGTTTGATACAACAAACGATACAGTATACGTATTTGCGGGAAAGGATGATATTCACATCTTCAAGGGGGTAGCACCTAACGGATCTACTATCGATCTTAGCGGTGACAATACCGTCCTTTTGCATGCTACAAATGAGTGTGTATTCGTATACGATAATACCAAGGTCGTTGCTGACCTCTATACAGGTTGGTCGCTTACGGCAACACCTACCGATGAAAAAGATTACGTATTCTACGCGATCACAAATGATACAAAAGCATATATCAGCAAAAATGATGGAAGCAGCAAATCCACACTCACGGCTACAGGCCTCTACAATGTTCTCACAGGTGAGAAGATCGATATAGTCGTAACGGCAGACCATGAGACGGTTACAGGTCCTATATTCAATGCTATCAATAATAAAGATTCGGCGAGTGGCGTTTCTACAGCATGTGGTAAGCTCCTCCTCTTCTCCGCAAGTGAAAAGAGATTCGAGCTTAGCGATGCTGTATATGATGAGTTCGAGGAGTACGTCACAAAGTTATGGGCTGTCTATACAACTAAGTACTTAGATGTTAAACTCGGAAATCTTAACAGTACATATATGCTCGTTATAAATGATGAAAACATAACCGTTCAATCGTACAGACTTACGACCTTCTGGGGTTACGACGGTTCGGTTGAAACTGTTGACGGTGTAAACGTCAAGAGAAACTTTAACGACAACAACGATCCCGACAATGAGAGAGCGTACCTCTATATAGATGCAAACGGAAATGCATACGGATACGTATTTGCTCCCGGTATGGCAAAATAAAAAATCACAGTCAAGGCGAGATTTCGATCTCGCCTTGACTTTTTTTTGTTATAGTGATATTATAAATTTGTATCAAATTTCCGGAAAGGACGGATATCATGAAAAAAAGACTATTGATGTTTACACTGATTTTTGCGATGTTACTTCCGAGCTTTATTGTTGGAGCTTCGGCGGCATCGATTGTGTACGGAGACGCGACAGGCGACGGCATCGTTGACGGCAAGGATCTCGTTCGCCTTAAAAAGTACCTCGCGGCTTACGATTACGAGACGGGCACGTCGGATGTTGCTATAGAGCCGAGTGCCGATGCAACAGGCGACGGAGCTGTTGACGGCAAGGATCTTGTGCGACTCAAAAAATATATAGCCGCTTATGACTATGAGACAGGTACATCTACAGTACCGCTCGGTCCCGAGGGCGGTGCGGTGACTCCCGCAATTACTGACTACGTATACTTTGAAAGAGCTGATATGCTTAAGCTCGATTCAAACGGCAATCTTATAGTAAAGGCGACTGTCGAATCGGAAAAGGCGGAAAAGGAGATCTCGATAAGCTCGATCGACGGTAAGGCGGTCGGTTTTGAAATGAAAACCTGGGCAAGAGCAAACGGATACGATATCAATGCGCTTACAAACGCTGACCTTCAAACCGTGCTTCTTGAGTCCGGAATGAACAGCGCACTTGATATTCCTCTGTACAATTCAACGTTAAATCCCGACGGTACACATACACTCGTCCCCGTTCGTCTTGCTAACGGCGGTATATATAACGGTGTGTATATTAAAGACGGCATTGTAGTGGCTACGGAAAACCAGGCGTTTGATTATTCCAAGCTTGCGTCAAAGGATGAAGTTATAGTTTTTGCTGAGAATGATCCCGCAACGGCAGGAGACGATGAATATATAAATGTCCGTGCATCCGAGCTTCTTCTCGAAGGAGAAACTGCAGACGATATTCTCGGCTATTCTTTGAAGATGTGTACGGTCGACAATTGGGATAATGCTATCTGCGTAAGGAGATGCGATTCCGACATTCTCTACAACTACGGAAACGAAAAGAATGAAATAAGGTACGTCCAGATGGGCTATGCTCCCAATATTACGGCCAGAACCAATATGATCAAGCTTGGCGGTAAAAACTATAGCTGGAACGGCGGTCTCTCAAGCTTTCCCGATTTTGTAGCTTATGCTATGACTCCGATGACGTCATCTACAAAAGCGCCTATGATACACTATTATGATACCGACGGCAATATAGTTGATCCCGGCACAGGGAAAATATTACTCTATCTCATAGACGGAAAATATTATGTGGAAGTCCAAACAACGGGTATCCCGCTGCTTCGTGCGGCAACATCGACCGAGATAGCAGATGCGAAGTTCGCGGATGAGAATTTGTCATATACGGTATACAATTGTTACAAAAAGATATCTGAATGCAGTGATCTTTGGGATAACAAGTTCTGTGAGCTGAAGGTGTTTGACCCCGACAACGACGGTGACTGGGATTACGGCATCTTCAAGCCCTATAGCGTAGGTACTTACGGCACGGGCGTATCCGCAGGCGAAAGGTACGTTTCTGACTTTGCTTTGGATAGAACCTCTTCAACAAGGGGTAAGGAACTCCTTACGATCGACAATAATAACGTTTTCTCCTATGCAGGAAGGACTTCTTGCCCTGCAACACTTCTTGATGCTGTTAAGTTTGTCGGTGATAAGCCCGCAGCAGGCGATAAGATGATCTACTCGTACAATTATTATACCGGCGTATTCGAGGTTATCGAGAATCTCGGAGTAAGTAAGATCGGAAGGATTACTGAACTTACCGGCATAGGAAGCTATGCGGTGATCGACGGCGTAAAATATGCTTATAATCTGGCCGAGAGCAATCTTTTGGGATTCGATGCTTCGGACGTTAGCTTCAATGCGCTTGTCAGGGCTATTGAGAACAGAACGTTTAAGATAGGTTATTTTGCGGCAGGCGGATATCTGCTTGAGACGCGATATGTTGAAGCGGAGCCGGACATTCCCGAGCCGATCCCCCAAACCTACAACAGATTCGCTGCATTCTCGATGGCTGATCTTGTAAGAATCGATGATGATAATAATCTTATAGTTAATGCGGTGATAGACTACACCGGTGTCAAAAAAGAAATAAAGATATCCGGCATTGACAATTATAAGATCGGTCTTAGACTTGCGGCCGAGCTTGAGACATTCGGATATGCGACCCCGATATACACCAATTCCGACCTTGTAAAAGCATATGCCGGTGCTGTGGCGGGCATAAACGAATCGCCGATGCCCGATCTGCTCTCTGATACGGTCTTTGCAAGAAAGGTCAACAGTGACGGCACATGCTCGCTTGTTTCGCTCGATCATGATTACAGCGAGCTTGAGGTTGTCGACGGCAAGAATCCGACGGTCATAACGTATGATCACGCAACGACGGACAGCGCATTTACCCTTGACGGCAAGCCGCATACTGCTACCGAAAAAACCGTATTTGTCTTTGCGGGCAAGGATGACGTACTCGCATATATGGGAATCCCGTATGACGGTTCAAAAATAGATCTTAGCGGCGCAAATACAGTCCTTGTTCGTGCAAGTGATAATTTTGTGTTCGTATATGACGAAACAAAGAGTGCACAAGAGCTTTATTTTGGCTTTAATAATTGCGGTGAGCCCGTGTACGAGAGCCGCGAAGCATTCTATGCTATAGTGAAAAATACGACCGTATCGCTTATGGCTACAAATAAGCCGGGAATAATGGTGCTCACGGTCAAAAATCTGTATAACGTCCTTACCGACGATCTTGATGACGTTATCGTGAGCGCGGACATTGAGACGCTGATGCCTATATATAATGCTATTAATTCAAAATGGCAGTTCGCGAATACATCTACCAACTGTGCTAATCTTATCTATTACTCCGAAAGTGAGGGCATATTTGAAGTCCTTCCCGACTATACAAAGTTTGAAGAGTATTTCAGAGAGCATTTCTCGAATTACTCAACGCTCTACACAATGGCGGATCTCGGTAAGATCACTGCCGATCCGTACACCTTGGTAATTAACGGTTCGAAGATCATAGTGCTTTCTTATAATATAAGAACGTTCTGGGGATATGAGGGCACTGTCGAGACGTTGAACGGCTCTGCGGCACATAATCTTGCGGTAGCTCCCAATAGCGATGTCGCCTTTGTTGCGATAGATGATTGCGGTAATGCGTACGGATATTGCTTCGCATACGGTATGTCTTCCACAAGAAAATAAAACAAAAAATGCTTCCCGTAAGGGA
>JAZNZQ010000274.1:0-2580 GCA_045595035.1 Eubacteriales bacterium
GTCCGTACGAACCGTTTTGATTTTTTTATAAATTGTTTTAAAAGGTTTTGCGGGAGGGGTACGGGGAGGGTGCTTTTTTCAAAAGCGCCCTCCCCGTCATCATATGTCCTAAAAATATTTCCTGTCCAAGCTGCGGAGCTGAATTGCTTCGGCTACGTGCTTTGCGCTTATCGTTTCGCTCGCATCAAGGTCTGCGATCGTGCGCGCGACCGAGAGCACACGGTCGTATCCGCGCGCCGAGAGGTCGAGAGTTTCGTAAGCCATTTTGAGTATCTTATCTGCACTCTCGTCGGTGTTGCAGAGGTCGTGAAGCTGTCTCGGCGACATTTCGGCATTGCAGTAGATGTTGCTCTTTCCTGCCGCCTTAAAGCGCTCGTGCGCGAACTTTCTTGCGGCATTTACACGCGCTCGGACGACGGCCGATGTCTCTGAATTGCGCTCGCCCGCCATCTCCTCATACGATATGGGCGGCATCTCGACCTGGATATCGATTCGGTCAAGAAGCGGTCCGCTTATTTTTGAGAGATATTTCTTTATATCGCTCTGCTTGCATTTGCACTCGTGCGTGGGGTGTCCGTAGTATCCGCATTTGCAGGGATTCATCGCGCAAACGAGCATAAATGAGCTTGGGTAGGTTACACGTCCGCTTGCACGCGTGATGGTGACCTTACCGTCCTCAAGCGGTTGTCTGAGCGATTCACAGACGACCTTGGAAAATTCGGGAAATTCGTCAAGGAATAGCACTCCGTTGTGTGAGAGCGATATCTCGCCGGGAGAGGGATGCGTACCGCCGCCGACCATGCTCGGTGCCGACATCGTGTGGTGCGGCGAGCGAAAGGGGCGGGTGGATATTATAGAGGTGTCGGGCGGAAGGATGCCAGCGACCGAATGTATCTTTGTTGTTTCAATTGCCTCGTCAAAGGTCATTTCGGGAAGAATTGACGGCAATCTCTTTGCGAGCATGGATTTTCCCGTGCCGGGAGGGCCGATGAGAAGAATGTTGTGCCCGCCCGCAGATGCTATCTCAAGCGCGCGTTTTGCTCTCTCCTGCCCCTTGATGTCGGACAGGTCAAGCTCGGTGTGTGAGTTTTTTTCAAACGCAGCTCCAAGGTCGTATTTTATAGGTGTGAGGGGTACTCTGCCGTTGAGATGCGAAACGAGCGAGAGGACATTTTCGACCGAGTATACGTTGATGCCCTCGACGACCGCCGCCTCAGCCGCGTTTTCCTTTGATACGAAGAAGTGCTTCTTGCCAGCTTCCTTTGCGGCAAGACACATGGGGAGCGCACCGTGTACACCGCGCACACCGCCCGAGAGAGACAGCTCACCGACGAAGCACATATCTGAGAGGTCCACGCCTCGGTTTATAAATCCGCCGCACACAAGTATGCCGACAAGTATGGCAAGGTCGTAGCCCGACCCTTCTTTTTTCTTGTTTGCTGGAGCGAGATTGACCGTGAGCGCCGCGCATTCGGGAAAGGGAAAACCGCTGTTTTCGCTTGCGCCCTGCACACGCGTTTTTGCTTCCTTTACCGCGGTATCGGGAAGACCGACAAGGTCAAATTTATTCTGTTCACCGTAGGGGGCGCAGTTGCACTCGACCGTGACCGTGAATCCGTCGATGCCGAAAAGCCCCGCAGAATATACAGTTGAAAGCATATCCGTTCAGTCCTTTCGAAAAGTGTACCTTTATTTTAGCACATAATCACACACAAAACAACAAAAAAGAACAAATTTTCCGAAAAAAGAAAAAAGGGTGTAAAAAGTGTGCAAAAAAACTTTAAAAAATGGCAAACTTTCTTGAAAACGTTATTTACTTTTGACTTTAAAAGTGCTATTATATATATGTATGGTTTATAAAAAATCAAAAATCTTAATCAGGAGGATACTATCCCATGGCAAGAAAGAAAATTTCTATGGATGGTAACACCGCGGCCGCGCACGTCAGCTATGCGTTCACCGAGGTTGCTGCCATCTACCCCATTACACCTTCGAGTGTTATGGCCGAGCTTACAGACTCTTGGTCTGCAACAGGCCTTAACAACATTTTCGGAGAAAAGGTAAAAGTAGTTGAGATGCAGTCCGAGGCGGGTGCGGCAGGTGCCGTTCACGGAAGCTTGGCTGCAGGTGCTCTTACAACGACTTATACAGCTTCTCAGGGTCTTCTTCTCATGATCCCGAACATGTATAAGATCGCAGGTGAGCTTCTTCCCTGCGTTATTCATGTATCCGCACGTTGCGTAGCTTCTCACGCGCTCAACATCTTCGGTGACCATTCCGACGTATATGCATGCCGTCAGACAGGTTTCGCTATGATGGCAGACACTAACCCCCAGGAGGTCATGGACCTCGGTGCTGTTGCTCACCTTGCAACAATTAAGTCGAGAGTTCCTTTCCTCAACTTCTTTGACGGCTTCAGAACCAGCCATGAGATCTCTAAGATTGAAGCTTGGGACTACGACGATCTTGCTGAAATGATCGACAAGGACGCTGTTGCTGCTTTCCGCGCACGCGCTCTTAACCCCGAGCATCCCGTACTTCGCGGTTCTGCTGAAAACGGAGACATCTTCTTCCAGCACC
>JAZNZQ010000275.1:0-3527 GCA_045595035.1 Eubacteriales bacterium
CTCGACAAAAAGAAGGGTGTCTGACATCTCGGTCGCGGTGGGCTACGAAAACGTAAGCTACTTCCACAGGATATTCCAAGAGGTGTACGGCGTCTCACCGAAAGTGTACAGAGCTGCAAGAGAGGACACTTTTTTGCAAAAATAAAGACCTTTAAATCATCCATATTATGGTGTATACTATAATATGGATGATTTTTTTGGAGGTATGAGGATGAGATACTACCTTGCAATCGACATCGGTGCATCCTCGGGCCGTCACATTCTCGGACACGTCGAGGATGGGAAAATGGTGCTTGAGGAGATACACCGCTTTGACAATAAGCAGATAAGAAAGGGCGGGCACGACACCTGGGACATGGACAATCTCCGATGCGGTATAATCGAGGGTATGAAGGCGTGTAAGACGCTCGGAAAGATACCCGAGACGGTCGGCATCGACACCTGGGCGGTCGACTACGTGCTGCTCGACGAAAATGACAATATCATCGGCGATGCCGTAGCATACAGAGACCGCCGCACCGAGGGCATGCGCGAGGAGGTAAGCAAGCTCATCCCCCCAGAAGAGCTCTACTCAAGATGCGGCATACAGTATCAGAGCTTTAACACGGTATATCAGCTCACCGCGCTCAAACGTGAGGACAGTGCGGCACTCTCACGCGCAAAGCGGCTTTTTATGATCCCCGAATACTTCAACTTTATGCTCTGCGGCATAAAGCAGAACGAATACACGAACGCGACCTCGACAAATCTCGTAAATGCGAGAAGTAAGGATTGGGACTTCGAGGTGATAGAAAAGCTCGGACTTCCGCGAGACATTTTCGGTCCGCTTGCAACACCGGGAACTATTCTCGCTCCTCTCACACCCGAGATCGAAGCCGAGGTCGGATACAGCACGACAGTGATGCTCCCCGCAACGCACGACACGGGTTCGGCATTTCTTGCAGTACCCGCACGCGATGAGAACGCGGTCTACATCTCCTCGGGAACCTGGAGTCTGCTCGGAGTTGAGAACAGCGAGCCGATAACCTCGCCCGAGTCGTACGCAGAGAACTTCACAAACGAGGGCGGTGCGTGGTATAGATTCAGATATCTTAAGAACATCATGGGACTCTGGATGATACAGTCGGTACGCCGCGAGCTAAACGGAGTTTCATATATCGCGGGCAAGGAGATAAGAAAAGAGGCGGAAAAGAAGTACAGCTTTGACGATCTTGTAAACCTCGCAAAAGAGGCATCAGACTTCCCCTCCCGCATCGACGTTAACAAGGATGTGTTCCTCTCGCCCGACAGTATGATCGAGGCGATAAAGGGCGAATGTCTTGCAACAAAACAGAGAGTACCCGATAGCGTGGGAGAGCTTATGCAGTGCATCTACATGAGCTTGGCTGACTGCTACAAGCGCGCGATCGACGGACTATCCAAGCTCACAGGCAAGAGATACACCTCGATAAACATCGTCGGCGGCGGGTGCAAAGACGATTACTTAAGCGAGCTTACCGCACGCGCGACAGGACTTCCCGTATTCGCAGGTCCGACCGAGGGTACGGCGATAGGCAACCTAATAGTGCAGATGATACGTGCGGGCGAGTACGCTGACCTTCAGGCAGCACGTGATTCGGTTAGAATAAGTTTTGATATAAAGGAGATATGATATGAGTTTTACAGAAGCAAAGGCAAAATACGCTGCGCTCGGTGTTGACGTTGACGCGGCAATGGAAGCCCTCAAGGACGTACCGGTCGCACTCCACTGCTGGCAGGGCGACGACGTGCGCGGATTTGACACAGACCCGAACAAGCCCCTCACGGGCGGTATTCAGACGACGGGCAACTACCCCGGACGCGCCCGCACACCCGAGGAGCTTATGGCAGATATCGACAAGGTGATCGAACTCGTTCCCGGCAAGGTGAAGATGAACCTTCACGCCTCCTACGCTATCTTCGACGAGGAGAACGGCGGCTGGGTCGACCGCGACAAGCTCGAACCCAAGCATTTTAAGAAGTGGGTGGATTTCTGCCGCGAAAGAGGACTCGGCTGTGACTTCAACCCGACATTCTTCTCGCATCCCAAGTGCGATCCTCTCACGCTTTCCAGCCCCAATGAGGAGACGAGAAAGTTCTGGGTCGAGCACGGTAAGGCATCGGTAAGAATATCCCAGTACCTTGCAGACGAGCTTGGTATGCCCTGCGTTATGAACATCTGGACGGGCGACGGCTTCAAGGATATTCCCGCAGACCGTCTCGGACCGCGCGAGAGATACAAGAAGTCGTTTGATGAGATACTCTCCGAGCCGTTCGACAAGGAGAAGGTATACCCCTGCGCCGAGTCTAAGGTGTTCGGTATCGGTGTTGAGAGCTACACGGTAGGGTCTGCCGAGTGGTGCCTCAAGTACGCATCGGGCAGAGACGATTGCATCTGCCTTATGGACAACGGTCACTATCATCCGACCGAGGTCGTCTCCGACAAGATCTCTGCCATCCTCGCTTACGACAAGAAGATGGCACTCCACGTCACACGCGGCGTGAGATGGGACAGCGACCACGTTGTGCTATTTGACGATGAGACAAAGGAGCTTTGTAAGGAAATAGTTCGTTGCGGCGGACTTGAGCGCGTATTTATCGCACTCGATTACTTCGACGCATCTATCAACCGCATCTCGGCTTGGGTGACCGGCTTCAGAAATCTCCAGAAGGCGCTCCTCTTCGCGCTCCTTCAGCCCAACGACGAGCTAAAGGCGCTTCAGGATGCGGGCAACTGGACCAAGCTCATGGTAGTCCAGGAGGAGCTTAAGACGATGCCCTTCGGCGATATCTGGGACGAATACTGCAAGAAGTGCGGCGCTCCCGTTGACGGCGAATGGTTCGCCAAGATAGAAGAATACGAAAAAGAAGTTCAGATGAAGAGAGGTTAAAGATATGAAAGACATCATGACATCTCCGTTTGTCACGGAGATGAGAAAGACAACGGCAAATATGTACCGACTCGGTTGGGACGAGCGCAACGGCGGAAACATCAGCTATATGCTCGACGAAGCTGAGGTAGCAGAGTATCTTGATATCAACAAGACCATTCGCCAGATCCCGATCGGATTTGATGCGAAGGCGCTTGTCGGCAAGATCTTTATCGTAACAGGTACAGGCAGATATTTCAAGAATGTTGACGAGGACCCCGAGACCAACCTCGGTATCATCAGAATTGCAGAGGACGGCTGCACGGCAAACCTTCTTTGGGGTTACAAGGACGGAGGCAAGTTCACAAGCGAGCTTCCCGCACACCTTATGAGCCACATGGCACGTCTTGCTGTCGACCCCGACAACAGAGTCGTTATGCACACTCATCCCACATACACGCTCGCAATGAACTACGTTCACGAGCTTGACGATAAGAAGTTCACACATTCCCTCTGGGAGATGTGCACAGAGTGCATCGTTGTATTCCCCGACGGAATCGGTGTACTTCCCTGGATGCTCTGCGGCACAAACACCATCGGTGAGGCAACCGCAAAGAAGATGGAAGAGTTCCGTCTCGT
>JAZNZQ010000276.1:0-2049 GCA_045595035.1 Eubacteriales bacterium
CCTTATATGCGTTATGGCACAGATCGGATCTTTTGTCCCCGCATCCGAAGCGCGTATCGGCATCGTTGACAAGATATTCACACGAGTCGGCGCATCCGACGATCTCGCATCCGGCCAATCGACCTTTATGCTCGAGATGAACGAGGTAGCACACATACTCAAGAATGCGACAAAGAACAGTCTTATCATATACGATGAGGTCGGACGCGGTACAAGCACGTATGACGGCATGAGCATTGCCCGTGCGATAGTTGAGTATACCTACAAAAAGATAGGTGCAAAGACACTTTTTGCAACTCACTACCACGAGCTTACATCGCTTGAGGATGAATTTGACGGTATCGTTAACTATAATATTGCCGCGAAGAAGCGCAACGACAACATAACATTCTTGAGAAAAATAATACGCGGTGCGACCGACGACAGTTACGGAATAGAGGTCGCAAAACTCGCGGGAGTTCCTCAAGAGGTCATAAAACGCGCAAAAGAGGTACTTTCTTCAATTGAGGGCGGAGGAATAAGCATTACGTCGAAAGCAAAGAAGGAAGAGCCGGAAAATAATATGATAAGCATTTTCGATATGGCAAATAATGAAGTCATAGAGGAGCTTAAGAAAACAGATATAAACACGCTTTCACCCTATGAGGCAATGAGCTTTTTGTTTGAGCTAAAAAAGAAATTAGATTAAGGGAGGTGCGCATAAATGGGAAAGATAAACGTTCTTGATTTTGCCGTGGCAAATCTTATTGCCGCAGGTGAGGTCGTGGACAGACCGGCCTCTGTTATCAAGGAACTTCTTGAGAACGCAATAGATGCAGGTGCTGACAATATAACGGTCGAGATCCAAAACGGCGGTGTTTCATTTATGCGCGTCTCGGATAACGGTTGCGGAATGGATGCAGAGGATATGCCCATCGCGATCAAGCGCCACGCAACAAGCAAGATAAAGGATGCCGACGATCTTGACGGTATACTTACACTTGGCTTCAGAGGTGAAGCACTTGCCGCAATATCTTCGGTGTCTAACATCAGAATCATTTCAAAAACCAAAGAAAAGGAATTCGGCACAATGCTTGAAGCTCACGCGGGCGATGTCGTATCGATCTCGGAGCGCGGATGCAGTAACGGTACATCTGTTATTGTCGAGGAGCTTTTTGCAAACGTGCCCGCCAGAAGAAAGTTTTTGAAAAAAGATATGACCGAAGCTATGGCGGTTTCCGTCATAGTCGAAAAGATCGCACTCTCACGTCCCGATATTGCAATTAAGTTTATCTCCGACGGAAATATAAAGCTTCAGACTTTGGGCGACGGAAATCTAAAAAATACCGTTTACTCGGTTTTCGGGCGTGATTTTACATCAAGAATAATCGAGGTAGGCGGCGAGTCGGACGGAATCAAAGTACGCGGATTTATCGGACGCAGCGACAACGTAAAGACAAACAGAAATTATCAAAATTTCTTTATAAACGGACGCTACGTAAAAAGCAAAACGGCGTGTGCCGCAATAGAGCAGGCATACACCTCTTATATTGCACCGGAAAAATTTCCCGCGTGTGTTCTTTACATAGATATAAACCCTAAGATCGTTGACGTAAACGTTCATCCCGCAAAGCTTGAGGTCAAGTTTTCAAACGAAAAGCCGGTTTTTGAGGCGATTTATTACGCGGTGCGTACCGCGCTTGAAACAAACGCAACAAGACCTGAATTTGATCTCAGAGCCGCTACACCTATTGAGCAGAAGAAAACACACAGTATCAGCGCATCCTTTTTGCCGATAACCGATAAGGAAGATCAAATTCCGGCATCAAAAAGGCAGTTAAGCATCACAGGCACAAGGGAAGAGGTAAAGCGGGAAATACCCGCTGACAGAATATCATATTCTACCTCGGTAAGCTTTACTCCGCCTGTTATCCCGCGCACGTATACGCCGATATTGAATCCGATAAAAGAAGAAGCAAAAGCAGAAGCCCCGACCCCGATAAATCATCCCGCTGTTCAAGAAACGTTGATCGAAGAAAAGGTCGAAGATACGCCGATCCTGCCCGAATA
>JAZNZQ010000277.1:0-5073 GCA_045595035.1 Eubacteriales bacterium
CGACGTCGTCATCGACAGTATTGAGCTGATAGAGGAATAAAGACAAAAAGAGCATCACACGTGTGATGCTCTTTTTGGTGCTACCATGCCTGTAAGCCGGGTTCTGTCGAGAACGGTCATCTATCTTCGCGCTGTGTTGCCACAGTGCTTCGGGGATATCCCCGTGCCACCCGCGGACATGTGTCGGGCAAACGGTCCGCATGCGGTGTTGCTTCGGATAGGGTTTACATTTGCACACAGTCGCCTGTAGTGCCGGTGAGCTCTTACCTCGCCTTTCCATCCTTACCCCTTGCGGGGCGGTCTATTTCTGTTGCACTTTCCCGGAAGTCGCCTTCGGCTGACGTTATCAGCTATCCTGCCCTGTGAAGCCCGGTCTTTCCTCGCGATAATACCTTTCGGCGCCATATCGCGCGACCGTTTAGCTTGGTTGCCCGTCTATTATACTCCTTTTTATCGGTTTTGTCAAATATTATCTTTCTTAAGTGACGATGCGAGCATCATCATGAACGGCATCGCAACAAGCGTGAGCGCAATATCGGGGAACATATAGGTCGCGTTGTAGACGAATGTGTATGTCCACATTCCGACCGTGTGCACGTATTCGTTCCAATCGAGCGCTTTTGTTATCTCGTACCAGACGACCGCGCCGCAGAAGAAGCTCGAGAGGAAGCGCAAAATACCCGCCGTGAGTGCACCGAGCAGAGCTTTTGCTATCCTATTTTTGATAAGCTTTGCATTTTTGAAGACTCCCGCAATACCGACTACGGTGAAGGGAAGGATGTAATCGAGAAGGATGCAGAGAATGATACCGACGGCGCTCGGAACGTACGCGACGTTGCCAAGTCCGAAGAGAAGCTGGATGACCGAGTGGACAAAGCCGGTTGCAAGTCCCCATTTTACGCCGTGTACGTAGGAAATAAACATTATGGGAACGGTAGAAAAGAGAGTAACGGCACCGCCGAGCGGAGCTTCCCAAAGCTTGATGAATGACAGTACGGTCGCGAGCGCCACCATAAGCGCACATTCGCTTAGAATACGTGTTTTTGTGTTTTTCAATGTAATTATCCTCTCATAAAAAAGATACCGCACGGAAAAACCGTGCGGTGTTTTTTGAAAGTATTTCAAAATCTCCCTACGCCGGTATTATCCGAATCAGGTTTAAAGGGTTCGGAGCTCTCTCCGTCTCAGCCGATGATCAGCACCCCTGATAGATTTATTGTAGCACAAACAGAATTGCTTGTCAACAGAAATTTGTTTTACAGCTCTTTTCTCACTATGTCGTGATCAGCTCCTATAAGTCCGCGAAGCTGATGCTTGAGCGCATCTTCGTCAAAGAATTTCGACCTCATAACTACGATATCGCCCGCGCGAAGCTTTTTTTCACCGTCGTTGTCGGTATCCTTCGCGTGGTCGGATGCACGTGTTATGCTGAGCACGACCGATGCGTGCGGCCACATAACGTCGCGTATCGCTTTACCTGCCGCAAAGGCGTTCTCGGATACGGTCATCTCAAAGAGAGCGATCTCGGGCTCTTTTCCCTTGTTTTGTGCATGCTCGATATTTTCAAGCGCCGTGTCGTAGAAGGGCGTTCTTGCAAAAAGCTCGGTCATAGCCGACACCGTAAAGACGACGAGCGCGACGTAGAATATATCGGTAAACTGTCCGGTAAGCTCAACAAAGAGAACTGCCGCCGTAAGAGGAGCGCGAAGTGTACCGCCGATAAACGCGCACATACCGAGCAGTGTTGCGACAGGGACAAGCTCTTGGCTCATACCGAGAAGAACGAGAAGCTTTGTCGCAAGCGCGCTTATAAGCACACCGATAGCAAGAGTCGGGATGAATATTCCTCCCGTGACACCGCTGTCGGTTATAAGTAGCATCATAACAAGTCGTATCACAAAGAGCGCAATGAGCATAAAAACTCCCGGCGAGTGCTCGATCACGTTGTGAATAACGTCGTGTCCGCTGTATACACCGTCTGTGAGAAGGAATCCCATAACACCCGTGAGGATGAAGACGACAACGACCTTTATCTGATCGTCGTATTTCTTTAATATGTTGCCGATGAATCTGCCCCAAAGCTCGATAGACGCATCAAAAAGCGCCACCGCAAGAGAGATCATCACTCCGAGAAGCAAAAGGTATCCGACATGTGAAAGCTCAAAGCCGGCGAACGGCTCGAACTCGAAAAGATTCGCGCTGACACCGAAAAGGGAAGAGAGAAGTCGGTTTACAGCCGTCGCGGTTATAACCGATACCGATACCGTAAGCACGAGCATCGGGGTGAAGCGTTTATGTATCTCCTCAAGCGCAAACAAAATTCCCGAAAGCGGTGCTCCGGTTGCAACGGCAAAGCCGGCACCTGCACCTCCCGACATTATGTAACGCTCCCAGGCGGGTTTGTTCTTTGATGCCGACGTACACATTGCACCAAGAGAGGTGCCGATAAGCACTGCGGGACCTTCGCTTCCGAGCGGACCTCCGCACAGGTAACTCATCATACTGCCGATAAACGTACCGACAAGCGCCTTGAACCAACGGAAAGAAAGTATTCCGCGCAAAACGCCTTCACTGCGGGGGATACCGCCGCCCTTGGATTCGGGAATGAGGTGATGTAAGAGCACCATAAGAAGTGCCACGCCGATAAGCGCCGCGAAAACGAGCGCAACGTATATCGGAGATGCCTTTGCGGCATCATAGATAAATCTTGAAAATTTCTCGGCATATTTTGCAGCCATTTTGAAAAAGAATATCGCCGTGCCGACGACCAGTCCGCATACTGTTCCGTAGAATACTCCCGGCAGGGTATTGGCGATATGATCTCTGTAACCGTGTTTTTTCATTTTCTTCCTTTTCTTATAAAACGTCAAGGGACAAGGTCAATTGTCCCCTTCCTCTTCTTCTTTGTCCTTGTTGTTGTCAAGCGCCTGTGCTATCAGCTCAAGTAGCTTTTCTCTGAGCCACAGGGGCTTGATTATTCTGAAATCGGCGCCGCTGGTAAGCAGAGCGCAAAGGAAAAAGTTTGCGTTCTTAAATTCGCAGATGTAGTTGTTTTTTGCTTCCTTGCCGACGACGAAGCGCTCGAGCATGTAGTAGGAGCGTCGGTCGGGGATCTCTATCGTTGCAAGGTAGGGTATCTGCATCTGCAGGTATGAATTTTCGGCCGTCTCCTCGGAGTTTTGTGCCTCCGACATCAGCTTGAGGTAATCCTCCTCATTGGAATTTAAAAAATATACGGGCAGGGAAAAGGAGGAAGAATAGGTATAGCCCTTTTTCTCAGCATCGTATTCAAGCGGCGCGCCGAATTCTTTTTTGAGCGTTTCAATGTCGCGCTGTCCCTGTCGGTGCGAGATACCGAAATGCTCGCTTACGCGCTTGGCGTTGGGAAATCTTCCGTCTATTATCTGATTGTGTACCCACTGTACTCTGTTATACGCCGACATTTACATTCCCCCGTCCTCTTTGTTTTTTGAGAGCATAATCGTGCATATATAAATAAACATTGCCGCGAATACTACGTCATAAGCAAGATATTTTGCCCCGATAGCCCCGAGCGTAGCCGCGATGATCCCGGGGAAGGATGCGGTCGCCGTGAAGACAAGCGCAAGCATTCCCATAAAAAGATGAAGGCGCGGCTTTTGCTTGTTTAAGTGAATGCGTAGCTCGTAGAGAAAAAACAGCATTACCGATATGAACGCCATCTGCTCGATTATTTTGTTCGGAGCATTTATGGCAACGTAGGAATCGAAATATACTGCCGCGAGGTTCAGCGTGCCCCAGATCGGTACGAAAAAACCGAACAGGGTGCGAAGCTTTGCCGCCTCAGCGTTCTTTATAAACATAGAGATAAAATAAAGTGCGGCGGGTGCTGCTGTAAATGCCGCTATCTTTTCAAGTGTGGAAATGTTGCTTTTTGTGAGTGTTAGGACGAGTGAGGCGATAAGCGTAAATGCAGAAAGCGAAGAAGAAAAAATAAATATTCCCGAAGTGTGGAACTTTTTCTCGGATAGCTCGTCTTTCTTTGTGGCGATAAGAGAGGATGCCGCAAAAACGACCGCTGCACACAGAAATACCGTGTGAATCGTGGGCAACAGCGCGCCGTGCGAATAGTAGTTTGTATCCTTGTCATAGTAAAAGAAAAGAAGTACTGTACGCATCACGGCCGATATAACGGAAAGCACAAGCGCAATGCCTACGTAAAGCTTGTATTTGAAATTTGTGTTGTTCATATAAAGGACACGCTCGGTGTCATCCTCCTGTGAAGATTTTGCTTTTATTATACACCCGAAATATTAACGGTTTGTAAATAAAAGTATTGAAAGAAATCTAAAAGTATGATATACTGATATTTAGCTATTTTGTAATTACGTTTTTGGGACTTCCCGCAAGGAATGCTTCAAGGTTTGAAACTACGATACCGAGCAGCCTCTCTCTTGTTTCAAGCGGCGCCCACGCAACGTGAGGTGTGAAGGTGATATTCTTCGCGCCAAAGAGAGGACAGTCGTCTCTCATCGGCTCATATTCGAGCACGTCGAGTCCCGCACCCGACAGATGCCCCGAATCGAGAGCTTCTCTGAGAGCGCGCTCGACCACAACGGGACCGCGCGATGTGTTTACAAAATACGCACCCTTCTTGCATTTTGCAAAAAGCTCGGCATCAAACATTCCGCGGGATGCATCGTTGAGGGGGCAGTGAAGTGAGATGATATCGCTTGACGAAACGAGAGCATCAAGGTCAACAAAGCTGACCGAACTATCATCATTTGGTGTTCTTGTGTAAACAAGCACCTTCATTGAAAAAGCGTTTGCAATCTTTGCGACCTCGCGTCCGATGCTTCCGTAACCGATGATACCTATGGTCTTGCCGTAAAGCTCGTTCATCGGGAAGACAAAGGGTGAGAAGGTGGGACTTGATTTCCAGTTTCCGGCTGCACAAAATGCCTTGTACTCGGATATCTTGCTGAAGTGATTGAGTATCAATGCAAAGATATGCTGTACAACAACAGATGTTGAATAGCTTCCCGCGTTGCATACAGTTACTCCGTGTGAGAGTGCTGCGGAAATGTTTATGTT
>JAZNZQ010000278.1:0-2403 GCA_045595035.1 Eubacteriales bacterium
CACCGAAGGGATGCTCCTTGACGACGGCAGATATGACTACCGTATACGGCTCGCAAAAAAAGCCAAGGTCGAGATCGCAGACCTTTTCGGCAACAGGATCGAATACACGGGAAGCTCTGCAGTACCGCTTACCTGCTACACTCTTATGACAAGCGACGGTTGCCGAGTTACGGTCGACGGAAAGGATGTTCCCGAGGCGGCAATGGAGATATCCGCAAATCCCGAATATAAAAATTTCGCTGACCTCGTCCCCGACCTTCCCCGCCTGCCCGTATACAACATCGTTGTATTAAAGGACGATGCAAAAGTGAGCGTGACCGACAAGGACGGAAACGACATCCCGCTCGAGGAAAACAAGACCGTGCAGGATCTTACGGGGCTCTCCGCACCCGAGCCGGAGAAAAAGGTCCCGCAGCAGATTGCCGACGAGATCAACCTTTTCGACGTACTGAAGGATTGGAGTCTGTTTATGTCCTGCGACCTTGATTTCTACTCACTCTCAAAGCATCTTATCAAGGACTCCTACCAGTATAACGTCGCCTACAAATATAATTACAGTATAGACAGGACCTTCACCAGCATCCACACTTTAAGAGACCCCGCCTTCACCGGAGAAGAAATAGACAACTTCGTATGGCTTACCGACGATTGCTTCTCGGTGGACATCCGATTTGTCAAGCACATGCTCGTCGCAGGCAAGAATCTTGACGACGAGATGCACGAGCGTTGCTATTTTACCAAGGACAGCAGCGGAAAGTGGAAGCTTGTCGGAATGAAGGAGGTTATCGATAATGCAGAATAATAACGAACCCTTATTCATATTCGAAGAAAAACCGCGAAGAAAGCCGACCGAAGACAAAAAAAGCATAGGAAAGCTTATAATGAAGATCGCGGCATTCGTGCTCACCTTCATTTTTGCACTCGTACTTCTTCTCTATGCGGCACTCGGAATGATGTGCGCCAACCGCGCATCGAAAGAGGAAAAAGCCAAGGGGCAGATATCCGAAATACTTTATATTACCGTCCCCACCTTCCTTGAAACAGGTCAGTTCAAATTCATCCCATCTCTCTATCTTTCCTCGGATGAGATACAAAACATCGTTGACAGTAACAAAATGAAGGATATGGATGCGGACGTGGATGAAGGGCTTATAACCCTTGATCCCACAGGCGAGAAGGGCGTGCTCGACATAGACCCGACAGCAGATAAAAAAGAGGATACCACCGTCGGCAGCGACGTCTCATCGCCCATCGAGATACACGAAGTCTCGGGAGCGACCTATTACGGCACGATGATGGTCATAAAGGACCCGTCAAGAGTGTCTCTTGCCACCATATACCCCTGGCGTGACGTCGGTGTTACGCTTGATACGCTTGTAAAAGACAACGGCGGCATCGCAGGCATAAACGGCGGTCTCTACAATTCCTACAATAACTCGGGCGGCGAGCCATACGGCGTTATCGTCTCAAACGGAGAGATACAATACAACAAGCCGTGGCAGTTCCCCGGACTTGTGCTTGTCGGCCTTACCGAAAACAACATCCTTCAGATAATCGATATATCGGGGATGAAGGCATCCGAGGTCGAGTCACTTGTCAAAGATAAAAAGATACGCGACGCGGTCACTTTTCAGGATGAAGCATCGGATGCAAACAACCATTTCGTACAGCTTATAATCAACGGAGAGACAAGAGAGCTTAACGGAATGGGAAGCGGACTCAATCCCCGCACCGCTATCGGTCAGCGCGCAGACGGAGCGATACTCATGTTCGTTACCGACGGCAGAGGAAAATCGGGACATCTCGGCGCATCTGCCTCCGACCTTATCGAGGTCATGCGCGAATACGGTGCCGTCAATGCGGCAAATCTTGACGGCGGAAGCTCATCGTGCATGTACTATGACGGAGAGTACCTTATGACAAGCGTAACCTTTTACTATTCAAACTCCTCGTGGAAGCTCCCCGCCGGATTTATAGTTAAATGATAAAAAAGACTTGCTCACATGAGCAAGACTTTTTTGCTTTTAATTCCATGTATCCGGTCAAGGTATGAGCGTGTCATAGTCTTCGTTTTTCTTGCCTATCTCGATGATCTTGTCAAGCTCGGCGGCCATTGCAAGCGCCTCTGCCTTCTTCTCGTCAACTATAGCCGCTATCGCCTCGTCACTGTACGTGGTTGTGCGGGCGGCGTATGCTATGTCATAGAAGGATGCACTCATCTCATCGCCGAAATAATACTCACCGTCAACTATCGCATACGGCAGAGCGAAGATAACACTCGTGTAATTCGTCTCGGGTATGCCGATAAGCACCGCTGTGTAGCTGACACTCGTCTCATCCTGCGCGTATATCTTTTTAGCCGGAACGTCGAGCGTCTTTTGGTCCGCGCAATTCTCGTAGTAA
>JAZNZQ010000279.1:0-3542 GCA_045595035.1 Eubacteriales bacterium
CGCGGTATGTAAGATGAAAAGAAATAAGAAATGAAACCGCGCGTTGGGGTTCAGATTCCCCCACGGGTCACCATAAAAAAGTCTCACCGCAATAGCGGTGGAATTTTTTATGCTCCGCAGGGATTGAATCGAACCCAGCAAAGCGGTGTAATGATAATAATTATTATATAACGACCTTCGAGAGCTTTGCAACTTTCGCTTGCGAAAGTTTTTCGATATCCCCCACGGATCAAAGAACAGATCTCCCCCGATTTTGGCGAGGGAGATCTGTTTTACAACATAGAAAGGATATTTCGCTTATACTCCAGAAACTCCGGTGTCAGGTTAAAATCCTTGCGACGCGGCTTTGGCTCGGTGATCTTTATCTCCGCTTTGATCTCTCCCGGGGTTCCCGATAAGATGTAAATTCTGTCGGAAAGGAGTATTGCCTCGTCAATGTCGTGGGTTATAAAAAGTGTGGAGAGGTGTATCTTTTCCATTACATCCAAATACCACTTATGTATCGCGCTTTTCGTTATTGTATCGAGTGCCGAGAATGGCTCATCCAAAAGGGCAACGTCCCGCGAAAACATATATGTGCGAAGAAGTGCTGCTCGTTGACGCATACCGCCCGAGAGTTCAGCGGGGTAGTTCTTTTGCGTACCCTCCAGACCGAACTCAAAAAAGCTTGAGTATGCCATAGCGCGGGCGTCCTTTTTCTTTATTCCTTTCAGCATAAGAGGCAGAGCTACATTGTCTTCTATCGTTCTGTAGGGGAGAAGGAGATCCTTTTGAAGCATATAGCTTATATGCCCCGGCTTACCCGTAATGTTTTCGCCGTTGAGAATGATCTCGCCTGCGTTGGGACTCATAAGCCCCGATATAACGTTAAAAAGCGTGGTCTTTCCCGCACCGCTGACACCGAGCAAGGATACAAGCTCCCCGCAATTCAGTTCAATTGATATATTTCGTAATACCTCTTTTTTGTCAAAGCTTTTTGAGACGTTTTTGACTTCCAGCTTTTTCATATCAGTCGGGAAGGTAGTCGTTGGTAAAACCGTAATTCGGGTCAAGCTCTCCCGCTGTGAGACCGTTTTCGTTGAGCCACTCGTAGAATGCCGCCCAACGCTTGCCGTCAAATTCTCCCCATTGCGATGCATCTGATACGTATTCTTTTGCAAGATATTCCTGGCTTGCGTATACAAGAGCGCTGTTGGACTTAAGCTCGGGCGCGGCATCCATAAGAATATCCGCCGCTTCACGCGGATGCTCGACTGCATATGTGTATCCCTTAGAAAGTGCCGAAATGAAGGCCTTTGCAGTATCGGGATTGTCTTTGAGCCAAGCATCGTTTCCGATGATGACCGGAGTATAGTAATCGAATACGGGATCGATGTCCGCAAACTCAAAGTAATCGGTGTCAAGATCGGCTACCTCGCATGCGATTCCCGCCCACGCATAAAAGACCCAGATAGCATCGACCGAGCCGCTGCGCAGTGCCGATACCTCATCGGTGACAGTGGAAGGAATAAGCTCAACGAGGTCAAAGTTACCGCCGTCTGCCTTCATTACGTCACGTATCGTCTCTTTTTCTACGTCAAGATCCCAGGTCGCGTACTTTTTGCCTTCAAGTCCCTTAGGGGTATCCATTCCTTCACCCGCGCGCGAAATGATGCCCGAGGTGTTGTGTTGAATGACGGCGGCAACCGCTGTGACGGGGATCTTTGACTCGCCTGCAAACGCGGGAGCGAGCGAATCCTGAAATGATACTCCAAACTGCGCCTTTCCCGAGCCGACAAGCGTTTCTGCTCCTCCTTCGGGCGGCTGTACGACCTTTACGTCAAGGCCTGCTTCTTCAAAATAGCCGTTTGCTATGGCAACGTAGATTCCTGTGTGGTTTGTGTTGGGTGTCCAGTCAAGGACAACGGTTATCGATTCCTTTTCCGCTTTACCGCATGAGGGTAAGCAGAAGATAAGTGCTAACGTAAGTATCAATGCAAATAATCTTTTCATGTTTTTCTCCTGTTTCTTTTATTTAGATAACGGTACGGCATGCATTTTTTCTCAATAATATCGACAAGTCCCATAAGCGCGAGCGATATGCCCGAGATAAGAAATATCACAGCGAACATTTTGTCAAATGCAAACACCTTTTTTACACGTGTCATATAAACACCGAGACCACCAAAGCCGCCGAGCCATTCGCTTATGACCGCACCTACGACACTGTACGCCGTGGCAATGCGCAAGCCCGAAAAGAGCTGGGGAAGAGCGGATGGGAATTTGATATAGCGGAAGATATCGATCCTTCCGGCACCCATAGAACGAAGAAGCCCTATGGAATCCTTGTCGGCGCTCTTGAATCCGTCAAGCAGACCTACCGTTATCGGGAAGAAGGTCGATATTACTATAAGGATCACCTTCGGTGTCATTTCATAGCCGAACCAAAGCACAAGCAATGGTGCTATTGCGACCGATGGGACGGTCTGTGTGATTATGAGAAGGGGATAGAATGCCTTGTAAAGCACGTCAAAGGCATCCATTAAAACTGCAGCAAGAAAACCTACGCCCGCACCTAAAAACAGACCTATAAATGCTTCGTTCAATGTGATGAGCGAGTTTTCTAAAAGCAGCGGGAATTCATTTACAAAAGCGCACAGCACCTTTATGGGAGATGGCAGCATATACGATGGGACAAGTCCGCTCACCGATACAGTTTGCCATATAAGCAAAAGTGCTGCTATTGCAACGGCCGATGGAAGATTACGCCATCGCATGCTTTGTTATTTTCTTGTCGATGGTGAGTATCTCGCCCTCGGGATTGTATACCACCTTGACGTATGCGGACACCTTCTCGGCACCTGCCCTTATCGCAACGTGCTGACATTCCTTTACGATGTCCATAAGTTCGTCGTAGCTCTCTCCCTCGATGGTGGTCTCAAAGGGACCTACGTGGCAGTGCAGTCCGCTGCTTTTGATGTAGGCGATGACCTCATCAACGATGCGGATGAGCTCCTCTGTGTTTTTGGCTGTGGGTAATACTTGGATAGCGATGCTTGCTTTCATGTTTGTTCCTCCGTAAAAAATAAAATTGCCTCCACCCGACGGGGCGAAGGCATCTGTCTTACATTTTAGTTGCAGACCGATATGCTCCCTACGTCGGTATTGTCCGAATCAGGTGGAAGGGTCGCAGGTTTACCTGCCTCTCAGCCGCTTATGCCGGCTCCCCTGCATATAAAATTGTAAAACAAAAACAGGAGACAACCTTGTTTGCGTTGTCTCCTGTAAAAAACCACATGTATGACTTCCTACGGCGGCATTATCCGCATCAGGTTATAGGGTCGAAGTTTGATTACTTCCTCTCAGCCCGCCAAAACGAGCTCCCCTGTATTTATTTATATGAGCATTATACACCTGTTTTTTTGAAAAATCAATAGGTTTTTGAAAAATTTTATAATATATTTGCGCTGACTGCCGCCGCCCACGTATTGAGATAAGGGATCTCGCGCACTTCATCGACGAAGTCGGATCGTAGCCATGTCGTTCTGTGAGCCAAGGAGTTG
>JAZNZQ010000280.1:0-4620 GCA_045595035.1 Eubacteriales bacterium
TCTTCCTAAGACCGCTTGGCCTCCGACTTCGCGCTCGACATAATAAAGTTCGCCACGGACGAGAAAAGCACACCCGTACCTATCATCTTGAACGGCGATATCCTGTCAGCCAAAAATCCGCTGCAGAGCTGTCCTATTCCGTAAGAGAAGAAATAGACCGTTCCGATAATAGATGCCTGGTCCTTTGCAAGTATGCCCGACTCCGTGATCCCCGCAAGCGCGGCGGCGTATCCCTCTCGGCTGAAATAAAGGCCGAAATATACCGCCCAGCAGAGTATAAACAAAAATCTGCTTATTCTCTTGCTTTCAAGATTAGCATATCTCTTTCTCATTATTTAAGTACCGTAATCTTCCTTTGATCATATTGTCTTTGTATGTCGGAGGAAAGCTCAGAATCGGTGATTATGATGTCGCCTTCCTTTACTTCGTTTATCTTCATAAACGCCGCATGCTCAAACTTCGAGCTGTCGATAAGATATATCGCCTTGTCGGCAATAGAGAGATAAGTGCGGGAGAGATTTGCAAGCTGATCCGAAAAATCGGTGTAGCCGTGAGAAAGCGAAACTCCCGCGGGACAAAGGAATATCTTATTTACGTGGAAGCTTTTTATATTGGCCTCGGCAATGATACCGCAGAGTGCGGATTCCTCCGCCATATACTCTCCGCCGGTAAGATACACCTTTATGTAGGGGCTCTGTACAAGGGTCTGGAATGCAACGAGCGAGTGGGTGAGCACGGTTATGCGCTTTTCCTCCTGAAGAAGAAGCTCTGCCATAACAAGTCCCGTCGTACCCGAATCTATCGCGATTATATCACCGTCCGAGATGAGAGATATCGCCTTCCTTGCGATCTCCTCCTTCTGGGGACGCATGTCTCCCTCGCGCACAGCAAAGGGAATATTTGCCGCAACGCTCGAAATAGCGCCGCCGTACACACGCTTAAGATGCCCCTTCTTTTCAAGCAAAAAGAGGTCACGGCGCACCGTCTCCGAGGAAACGTCAAACTCGCGCATAAGGTCTGTCGCCTTGACTATTCCGTTTTGGGAGAGCAATTCAAGTATTCTCGAATATCTTTGTTCACTTAGCAAAGTTTTATACCTCTCAATTTATCAGAATATTATGGAGCCGTCAAATATTTTTCCGAGTCTGTAGCCGATGGTATCTGCCATACGTGCGTGTCCGAGGTCGTTGGGGTGCGTATTGTCGACCGTACAGCAGTCGCGCATCTCGTTGCCGAAGATGTATTCTCCGTCGATAAAGTATACCTTGTGGTCTCCCGCGCGGTATGCCTCGTATACCATTCTGTAGATAGTATCTCTGCGTGCAAGCGATCCGATGGAAAGTCCCTCCTGGTCAAGGGGCTTATCAAAATCGGGGCGCGAGATAAATATCATGGGAAGATCGGGGTGAGCCGCTCTTATCTTCTGATACATATTGCGTACGGTTTCTGCAAGATGCTGTGCATTGGGCGAGTTGTGGTCGTAGTCTGCAACAAACACGCTCATATCGAGCCCTGCAATATAATCCACCATCTCATCCTCACCCTTGCCCGAGCCGGAAAATCCGAGGTTGATGTGGTCGCAGTCGAAACGGCGCGAGAGGATGTGTGCATAAGCAAGACCGGGTCTGCCAACGCATCCGCCCTGTGTGATAGAGCTTCCGTAATATACGACGGGCTTCTCTATCTTGTACTTCTTACCGTGGTCGACATTAGCCGATTCCTCAAGGCCGATGTAAAGATTTGTGACCGTGTTGTAAAGCGGGAAGTTGATGGTATAATATCTCATCTTCTTCTCGGTGAAATGAAACTCCTTGATCGATTCGTAGTTGGGCTTGGAGGTCGAGGGCTGATAGCTTCCGCAGAAGGTCGAGCCGCTCTCGTCATCCATATAGAGGTCGAAGCCCGATGAGCCGGTAAGGGTCATATGGGGCATGTGACGAAGTGACTCGCGCTCAACGTGGATAGCGATATACTTGGAGTCTGTCGCAAATCTTACACGTCCGCCCGCCGTGTCAAACGAGAGCTTTCTTACGTTCTCGCTTGCCTCTGTCGCACCTATCGTCTTTGCGATATCGTCGGGCATACGGGTAAACACGGGAAGCTTTTTTGCGTCATAGAGTCCGTAAATATCAAAGGGCTCCTCGCGCACGTCGTAGAATTTGATGTCATCCTTTTTGATCTTGGTCTCGACAACAAAGTTTTTGTCGATCTTGGAAATATCGTTGTTCATAGCTATTCTCCTTAAAAACGTATTATAGCATACATAATCATTATAGCAAACCCATCACTTTTTGTAAAGGAAAAAAGAAAAATTGCCGAATTATTTCGGCAATTTTTACTTATATTATATATCTGAATTATATCTCTGCCCTCTCAAAGATCTTTCCTACCATATCGCCGATCACATCCGCCATACGGAAGTTACCGAGATCGTTGGGATGCTCCATATCGATAAAGCAGCATTCGCGCCACTTTCCGGCCATAACACGCTCTCCGTCGATGTAGTAGATGTTGCGATCGCCCGCCTTGAAGGCATCGGCGTACACGTTATAGATAACGTCGCGGTGGATAAACGATTCGGCGCTCGTGTCAAAGGTCTCGGGTGGCTTGTAGAAGTCGGGGCGGGAGATGAGCACGATGGGAAGGTCGGGCTTTTTCTCGCGGAAGACCTTGTAGAGCTTGCGAAGCGAGCTGTCAAGATGCTCTGTGCTCGGTGTGTTGTGGTCGTAGTCCGAGACAAAGATACTCATATCGAGGTTCGACATATATTCTATCATCGCATCCTCGCCCTTGCCTCCGCTTGAGAAGCCGAGATTGATATGGTCGCAGTCGTAGTAACGCGAGATGATATTCTGATAAGAAAGTCCGGGACGGATAGCGCACGCGCCCTGTGTGATCGAGCTGCCGTAGTATACGACCGGTCTTTCATGCTTGTACTTTCTTCCGGGGCCGACAGCCGAGCCCTCATCCACGCCGACAAAAAGATTTGTCACGCCGTTGTAGAGCGGGAAATGGATGGTAAACTCTCTCATTTTCTTTTCGGGGAAACGGAAGCTTCTTACGTTCTCGTATCCGCGCGTCATCGCAAAATTCGGGCGGAGCTCGCCGAGGTATATGCCGCCCTCATCGGTGTCGAGATAAAGGTCAAAGCCCGACGTGCCTGAGAGTGCCATGTGCGCCATGGGGGAGACCTTCTCCATGTGGCAGCGGATCGCGATAAAGCTCGAATCGGTCGAAAATCTCACGCGGCCGCCCGTTGTATGGCGATATGTGCCCCTAAGTCCGGGGTTGAGCGTTTCAGCCACCTCGGGATCCATACGCACAAACTCGGGCTGATTCTTGTAATCATAGAGACCGTACACCGTAAAGGGCTCCTCGCGCACGTCGTAAAAGTCTACCTTTGCGTTCGGCATCTTTTCGTGTATTCTCGGGCCCATCGGGTATCTCTCGTCAAAAGGATTGCTTGTCATTTTCATTCCTCCGTTTCGCCTCAAGGGCGCATTTATTTTATCATTATTACACTTTACTTCCGTATCTCGATCCGTGAAGTAGTTTTCCTATTCTGTAGCCAATGGTTTTTGCCATTCTTAAGTGTCCGAGATCGTTCGGATGATAAAGATCTACCGTGCAGGCATCCACGTCCTCGGGACCGAAGATAGATTCTCCGTCGACAAAATAAACGTTTCGGTCTCCCGAGTTATAAGCATCCATATAAGTCTTGAATATCACCTCGCGGCGGCGCACTGCCTCGTCCGTTCCCTTAGATGGGCGTTCAAAGCAGGGCTTGGAGACAAATATTATCGGCAGGTCGGGGTGCTTTCCCCTGATGCCGCGGTAAACGTTCGGATGCGTTATCGCAAGATGCTCGGGATTCGGGGAGTTGTGGTCGTAGTCGCACACAAATATGCTCATATCAAGACCCGCAAGATATTCTATCATCTCGGGCTCGCCCTTAGCCGAACCCGAAAAGCCGAGGTTCACCGTGTCAACGTTATATTTTCTTGAAATAATATTGGAATAGCAGTTACCGGGACGGCAAACGCACCCGCCCTGGGTGATCGAGCTTCCGTAGATGACCACGGGAGTCTCGTACTTATATGGCTTACCGGGTCCTACTTTCGCATTTTCCTGCACGCCGACAAAGAGATCGGTCACGTCGTTGTAGAGTGGAAAATAAATGGTGTAATTTCTCATTTTCCTCTCGCTGAAACGAAATTCCTTTATCGATTCGTATCCGTGTGTCATATCTGTCGGAGGTTCAAAATTGCCGCAGAAAACACCCTCGCCCTCGTCGTCCATATAGAGGTCGAAGCCCGCGCTTGCGGCAAGTGTCATGTGTGTCATCAAGACTACATTGTCCATGTGGCAACGGATAGCAACGTAATCGGAGTCTGTCGAAAATCTCACGCGGCCGCCCGCCGTATGATATGTAAGCACACCGACGTTATGCGTGTTCTGATTTGAGCCGATACTGTAAGCAATATCCGCAGGCATACGGATAAACTTCGGCTCGGTCCGGGGGTTATAAAGTCCGTATATTTTAAAGGGGTCTTCTCTTACATCATAGAACTTTATATCGTCCTTGTTGACACTCTTTTTTACAGCTAATTTTTCGTCGAT
>JAZNZQ010000281.1:0-3028 GCA_045595035.1 Eubacteriales bacterium
GTGCGAGACGGACAAAGGCTTGCATAGTCCCTGCTTTTTTTACTCATTTGCACCGTCTCCGCCCTTCTGCTTTTTCCATACCGAGAAAGCGAGCAGGCATACGATGATAAGAGCGAATACTACGAGGCTTGCGATCGATGCTACCGTCTCGGAAAGGCCGAGAAGTCCCGAGATATCAATAACCTCGCCGAGTCCGAATACTGCAAGTATTGCAAGAAGGATACCGACGAGTCCCTCGCCTGCGATCATACCCGAGCAGAAAAGGATTCCGTCGCTGACCATTCTCTCCTTCTTCTTTTCGTCGCCACGCATCTTGTCAAATACGAGTCTGACGATACCGCCGACCATAATGCAGGCGTTGAGGTGAATGGGGAGATAAATACCGATAGCAAAAGGAAGCACGGGAATACCGACAAGCTCCACAACAACTGCGATAAGCGCGCCGATAAGCACGAGATTCCAAGGAAGCTCTGCGTTCATAACACCCTCGACTATCATCTTCATAAGGGTTGCCTGGGGTGCCGCAAGCTCTTGTGTTCCAAAGCCCCACGCGCTGTCGAGGAGATAGAGAGTTCCGCCGATAGCAAACGCAGAGGCAACAACGCCTATGATCTCACCGATCTGCTGCTTCTTGGGTGTTGCGCCAAGAATATATCCTGTCTTTAAGTCCTGCGAGGTATCGCCGGAAATAGCCGCGACAATACAAATGATCGAGCCGATAGCGATAGCCGCGCTCATTCCCTTGGCTCCGGTCATACCCGTGAACTTGAGGATAAGGGTTGCTATAAGAAGTGTTGCGATAGCCATACCCGATACGGGGTTGTTACTGCTTCCTACAAGTCCAACCATTCTCGAGGATACGGTTGCAAAGAAAAAGCCGAATACAACTATAATTATCGCACCGACAAGGTTTACGGGGATAACGGGCACGAGCCATACGAGGAGTGTGAGGATCACGATAGCCACGAGAACTACCGTGAGACTCATATCCTTGCTTGTTCTTGAGTCAACGTCGCCGCCCTTTACCTTAAAGCTCTTCATTGCGCCTGCGAAGGTGCTTACTATAAGGGGAAGTGACTTGATGAGGCTGATAATACCGCCGGCAGCAAGCGCACCTGCGCCTATGTAGCGGATGTAAGAGCTCCAGATGGCGCTTGCGCCGCCTGCCGCGTACATTTCGCCAATGGTATCAACTCCGGGGTACATAACTATGCTTCCGCCGAAGATAACTATCATCGGAATAAGCACGAGCCAGCTGAGAACGCCGCCCGAGAACATATAAGAAGCTATACGGGGCCCGCAGATGTAGCCTACGCTGAATACTGCAGGATAGATCTGTGTGCCTATCTCGCCTGCAAAGCCCTTGAATCTGAGTGAGATCTCACCGGGCACTGCCTTGAGTCCGTCGATAACAAACTTGAATGCTGCCGCGATTCCCATACCTGCAAATACGGTGGAGGCGTTTGCGCCGCCCTCCTCACCTGCAAGAAGGACCTCTGCACACGCTGTTCCCTCGGGATAAGGGAGCACTCCGTGCTCCTTAACGATGAGCGCGTTGCGAAGCGGGACCATAAAGAATACGCCGAGAAGACCGCCGATGAGGGCGATAAGCGTAATTTCTATAAGGCTGGGCTTGCTCATACCGTCAACGCCCTCTGCCGCCCACAAAAAGAGCGTGGGGAGCGTGAATATCGCACCTGCGGCGAGAGATTCGCCTGCAGAGCCTATTGTCTGAACGATATTGCTTTCGAGAATTGAGTTTTTCCTCATTATCACTCTGATAACACCCATAGCGATAACTGCAGCGGGGATAGACGCCGATACCGTCATACCTACTCTGAGTCCGAGGTAAGCATTAGCCGCGCCGAACACAACCGCAAGGATGATACCCATAATAATGGAGGTCAGTGTAAATTCCGGTGTGATCTTACTTGCCGGAACGTAAGGCTTAAACTGATTGTCCTTATTATCCATTGTTTTTCTCCGTTCTGTCAATATTTTTTGTTTTCGTATATTATTTTACACATACTTTAATATGATACCATATTTGATGAAAAATATCAAGAGGTAAAGTTGTTTTGCTCTGCATAAAACAACCCGAAACTGCCACAAAACAGTTTCGGGTAAAATCATTTGTTCTTATTCATTATCGTATCCGGAAACATAGATGCACTTATAAGGTCTTTTGGGTCAATATCAAGGGCATCGGCAATATTGTAAAAAATTTCAAGAGAAAACGGGCGCACAATATTGGGAGCTTCTATTGCACTCAGATGAGAACGGCTCATACCCGCCTTTTCTGCAAGCTCCTCCTGTGACATTCCCCTCATTTTTCTGAGAGCTGCAATTGTTATACCAAGCTGTATAAATCTGTCTCTGTTTTTAAGCTCAGTTTCTTTGTTCATAATTATCATCTCCGTTCCCTATATGATAATTATAATTTATCCAAAGAAAATACTCTGCATTCCATATAAAGCTATTGACTATTATTTAAAGCAATATTATAATTTAACAGTAGTTTGACGATATTTTTAAGCAGAGCTTATATGAAAGGAGATAACATATGGTCTGCACCTTTTTTGGTCACAAGGATACCCCTGACAAAATACGGGAGCCATTGGCAAAGCTTATAAGAAGGCTCATTATCGAACGAGGGGTTAATTAATTTTATGTTGGAAATCAAGGTAAATTTGATTCATTGGTATATTCGGTTTTGAAAGAAATAAAAAAAGATTATTCTCAAATACAGTACTGTATAGTTTTAGCATATATGCCATTACGGAACAATAATTTATACAAAGATTTCTATGAGTGCACCATATACCCTGATGGTTTGGAGAAAACACCTGCAAAATTTGCTATCTTAAAACGCAATGAGTGGATGGTAAAAAAATCAGATATTTTGCTGTGCTACATAAGATTCACCTTCGGCGGGGCATATAAGACCTTTGAAATTGCAAAAAGAGCGAAAAAAAAGATAATAAATTTAAGTGATTAAGTTCAGTTAAGACTGCAGTATTGTTTTTTT
>JAZNZQ010000282.1:0-4689 GCA_045595035.1 Eubacteriales bacterium
ATTATCGTCGATATAACGCTAAAGAGCTTTGCAAGCGCGCTTATGTTGAGGTTGATCGCATCGTATATCATGAACACTGCGCCGTTGCCGAGATAGCAGAGACGCATTTTCTTTTCGTCTGTGTAGAGCACGTGACCGATGAAGAAGAGCGTCGTCACAAGTGTCATAAGATCAAGGGGCGATGCCGTGCCGTTGTATATTCCGATGCCAAAGCCCGCCGTCCACGCGAGTATGTAGAGTACCGCCCATAGGATATTCTCCCATTTCTTTGCAGGGATACCCTTTTTCGCCTTGTATGCATTTATTGGGCAGTTTATAGTCGCCATAAGGCAAGCAAAGCAGGCGGTAAGTCCCGAACCCACAAGCAGCTGATTTGCCGCGGCGAAAAGGTTTCCGACGGTCGCTCCCACAAGTATCATCCAGCGCTTGGGCAGATGCACCGACACTATTGAATAAATGAGTACGACGACTCCGCACGCCTGACCTGTTATTTCTCTTATTATTTCTATGTCTGTCATGGTGTTACCTCGTTGTTCTTTTTCGAATATCTCACAAGCGCTGTGACGATGGAGATGGCTGCAAGTACGTTTCCTATTGCCGAGCCGTAAGCGCCGGCTGCGACGTTATAGGTGAGCCAGCAGGGGATAGCAAAAAGAGAGACTGTGCGTATCATTTTTTCGCTCTTCATCCAACATGCCGCGCTCTCGAAGATGACGCCAGCTATCGCAAGCAGACTGAAGGGGGTTTCGTAAAGCAAAAGTCCCACGGCAACGATTCCCGCATTTGTGAGAATGAGTATCGTCCTCTTATGCTTTTTGACAAATGCGCTGTCCTTTTTGTACGCGAATGCGCTTGTTACGAGCGCCGCTGTATCCATTGCCGCACCCACAAAGGCGAACAGCAGAACGTATTGCAAAACGTAGAGCACGCTCGAGAGCAGTTTGCAGAAGATTATCTTTTTCGCCGATCTCAGCTGAAAGCACAAAAGGTAGAGCGCGACCGCAAGAAGCCCTGCTATAAGTGATGCTGTTTTCATGCTGCCCCTCCTTTTGTCGTTTCTTGTATTATACTATAAAAGCGCAAATAAGTAAAGTAAAAAAAGACACATCGACCGGATATTTTCCGTGATGTGCCTTTTTATTTATCAGAATTTCAAAAATCCGCCAAAGGTGATGCCGAACGCCTCGAATATTGCGAAAACGAGAATGATGAGCAGAAGCACGGGCGCCATATAGATCATTACCTTAAAGAGCTTTTCAAGCTTGAATTTGCCGGTCAGCGCAACCTCGTCGACGATCGCCTTCGGCTTTATGACGTAGCAGACAACGATACAGGTGAGTATCGCCGCGATGGGCATAAGAACGCTGTTTGTAGCAAAGTCAAAGAATGTGAGAATGTCCATTCCAAGCGGTGCGATCCCCGACCATACGCCAAAGCCGAGTGCAGAGGGAATGCCTATTACAAATGTCGCGCCGAGAACGATCATACACGTCGCTTTTCTTTCAAGACGGAATTTGTCCTGAACGATAGATACGACCGTTTCCATAAGCGATATAGAAGATGTGAGTGCCGCAAAGAGAACGAGCACGAAGAATACCGCGCCCACGGTGTTGCCGATTACGGGACCCATGTCATTGAATACCTTGGGGAGCGTGACGAACATAAGTCCGGGCCCCTTGTTAAGCCCTTCGATGCCCGAATAGCTGACGACAGAGGGGACGATCATTAGTCCCGCGAGAAACGCGATGCCCATGTCGAAAAACTCGATCTGATGTGCGGATGCCTCGAGACTTACGTCCTTTTTCATATAAGAGCCGTAGGTTATCATAATGCCCATGGCAAGTGACATTGAGTAGAAAAGCTGTCCCATTGCGGAGACGACCGTCATAATGCTGAAATGTGTAAGGTCGGGCTTGATGTAGTAGAGTATGCCGTCCCACTGGCCTCTTGCGATGTTTGTGATACATACGAATGCGGCAATTCCGATCGAGAGCACTACGAGAATGGGCATCATTATTTTGCTGACCTTTTCGACTCCTTTTTCAACACCGAAAAGTACTACTGTCGCAGTAATTGCTATGAATATGGCGAAGAAAAGGATTGATTGGCTCGTGCTTCCGATGAAGCCGTCAAAGTATCCGTCAGCCGCAGCCGCGCTTGCGTTGCCTGTTAAAAATACGGTGAGATATTTGATGACCCAACCGCCGATGACCGAGTAATAGGGAAGTATCAGCGCCGGAATGATCGCGGCTATGTAGCCGATGAAGGTGCATTTTTTGCTGAATTTCTGGAACGCGCCTATCGCCGAAAGACCGGTCTTTCTACCGATTGCGATCTCGGCTATCATAAGCGAGAAGCCGAATGTTACCGAAAGTATGAGGTAGACGAGTAAAAATATCCCGCCTCCGTGTTGGGCGGCAAGGTAAGGAAAGCGCCAGAGATTGCCAAGACCTACAGCACTTCCCGCGGCGGCAAGAACAAATCCGATCTTGCCTGTGAAGCTGCTTCTATTTTTTTCCATAATAACTCCAATGTGCCTAAATTATAAATACCTATCAATTATCGCACATTTTGAGCAAAAAATCAACCTTTTTGAGAAAAAATAAAGTTTTTTCAAAAAAACAGATCATAATGGATTATCCATTATGATCTGTCGTTTTTTATTGAATCAGCAAATTACTTGCAAGCCTCTTCGATAGCAACTGCAACAGCTACTGTCATACCAACCATGGGGTTGTTACCTGCGCCGATGAGACCCATCATTTCAACGTGAGCGGGAACCGAGGAGGAGCCTGCGAACTGAGCGTCGCCGTGCATACGTCCGAGAGTATCTGTCATACCGTAGGAAGCAGGGCCTGCTGCCATGTTATCGGGATGGAGTGTACGTCCTGTACCGCCGCCTGAAGCAACGGAGAAGTACTTCTTGCCGTTCTCCTGGCACCACTTCTTATATGTTCCTGCAACGGGGTGCTGGAATCTTGTGGGGTTAGTGGAGTTACCTGTGATGGAAACGCCTACGTTCTCGAGCTTCATGATAGCAACGCCTTCCGGAACGCTGTCGGAGCCGTAGCACTTAACGTCAGCGCGGGGACCGTTGGAGTATGCCTTCTCGGAGAGAACTGCAACCTCCTCTGTGTAGGGATCGAACTTTGTCTCAACGTATGTGAAGCCGTTGATTCTGGAGATGATCATAGCAGCGTCCTTGCCGAGACCGTTGAGGATAACGCGAAGGGGCTTTACGCGGACCTTGTTAGCGTTAAGAGCGATCTTGATAGCGCCTTCAGCTGCAGCGAAGGACTCGTGACCTGCCAAGAAGCAGAAGCAGTCTGTCTCTTCGGAGAGGAGCATTGCGCCGAGGTTACCGTGTCCGAGACCAACCTTGCGGTTTTCAGCAACAGAACCGGGGATGCAGAATGCCTGAAGACCGATACCGATAGCGGCAGCGGCGTCGGATGCCTTTGTGCAGCCCTTCTTGATTGCGATAGCTGCGCCTACTGTATATGCCCACTTTGCATTCTCAAAGCAGATGGGCTGTGTTTCCTCTGCGATCTTGTAGGGGTCGATGCCCTTTGCTGCGCAGATGTCCTTACATTCGTCGATAGAGGAGATACCGTATTCCTTAAGTACGCCGAGGATCTTCGCCTCGCGTCTTTCATAACCTTCAAAATGTGCCATTCTGATATACCTCCTTATTCCTTACGGGGATCGATGTACTTAACGGCGTCAGCAAATCTGCCGTAGGTACCCTTCGACTTCTCGTATGCTTCGTTGGGCTCCATGCCCTTCTTGATGAAGTCTGTCATCTTGCCGAGCGAAACGAATTCGTAACCGATAACCTGGTTGTCCTCGTCGAGAGCCATTCTTGTGCAGTAGCCCTCTGTCATCTCGAGGTATCTTACACCCTTTGCCTTTGTACCGTACATTGTACCGACCATGGAACGTTCGCCCTTACCGAGGTCTTCCATACCTGCGCCGATAACAAGACCGCCCTCAGAGAATGCGGACTGGCTGCGTCCGTATACGATCTGGAGGAAAAGCTCGCGCATAGCTGTGTTGATAGCGTCGCAAACGAGGTCTGTGTTGAGTGCTTCGAGAAGTGTCTTGCCGGGGAGGATCTCAGCGGCCATAGCCGCGGAGTGAGTCATACCCGAGCAACCGATGGTCTCAACGAGAGCTTCCTCGATGATGCCGTTCTTTACGTTGGGCGAGAGCTTGCAAGCGCCCTGCTGGGGTGCACACCAGCCCACACCGTGTGTATATGCAGAAATGTCAGTTATCTGCTTTGCCTCTACCCACTTGCCCTCTTCCGGGATGGGAGCAGGACCGTGCTTCGGGCCCTTAGCCACGACGCACATGTTTTCTACTTCTTTGGAGAAAACGATATTATCCATGTTTAAAACTCCTTTGCTTTGATAATATATAAATATAAATTTATAACTTATTTAACGATCTCGCCCTGGCAAGCGCCGAATGCGCAAGCTGCGTTAGCTTCGTCTGTGTCGATGTGCATAGCGCAAGCAAACTTGGGGCTTACTCTTACTACAACGTCATCGAAAATAGTTGTACGCTCGCTATAAGATAAACAGGCAAAACTATGCAAACGCTTTACTTGAAGAAGTGTTAAGAGAAAATGAAAAATACGGTGCTGATAATATTGGCAACGGCAAGACCATTTGTATAGACTATTCT
>JAZNZQ010000283.1:0-9604 GCA_045595035.1 Eubacteriales bacterium
CCTTTATCTCGATTATATACTCAACGTCCGATAGCTCGGGTGCCGTTTCGGTATCTTCTTTCAGCACAAAAAAGTATACCGCCGCCGCAGCTCCCGCTATTATTATAAGTACCGCGAGAAGATTAAATATATTAAAGAAGGATCTTTTTGCACCGTCTTTCTTTTTCATATATATTCCTCCTATCCTCTTTTAGAGAGCTTTATATCAATTTCAGCGCTGCTCTCGTCGTTTTGTATGGGAACATCATCCTCATCCTCGTAGCCGATGCGTCTGTATGCACATACGATACCCGCTATTATCCAGAAAATGAAGAAAACTCTGTAATTATACCAGATATAATCTGCCGAGCCCTGAATAAGTGCCGCAACTATACCGCAAAGGCCTGCGCACGACATGAGCTTACTGCGCTTATCTGACGAGCGGCCCGAGTATTCAAACGCCCCTTGAGATAAAAGGAAAATGAATACGAGAAACACGGCGATGCCGACAATGCCCATCTCAAGCGTTATCTGAAGATAAATACTGTGGCTGTGCGGCGAGGTCTCCATACCGGCGTAGGTATACATCGGATAAAGCGATTCAAATGCACCTTCTCCGACTCCGATACCGCCGACAAAGAAATCGTTTATCATTCGGCCGACAGACTTCCAAAGATAGACTCTGTACAGATTTGAGGAATCGGCAAGACTGCCTATACTCAAGAACCTGTCAAGAACTGTCTTCGGGAGGATATAATTTGCGATCGGAAGAGCCGCGGCAAGCGCTATCAGAACGTAAAGCGTTTTCTTGCTGTAGAGCAGGAAGAAGAGCAAAAGTCCGCCGATCACCCCAAGCCAAGCACTGCGCGACCAGGTATATACTATACAAAGCAGAGCGGAAGCAAGGGAAAGCAGATACACCGTCTTTTCGCCCGGCTTTCTCGTATGAAGAAACATTGCCAAGATAAACGGAAGTATCATTATAAGATATTCCGCAAGCATGTTGGGATTTTCAAATGTGGACACTGCCCTGCCGCTTATGCTTTCAAACAGCTCGGGATCTATCCAGTTTTCGTTTACGGCTCCCGTGAAATACTGCCAAATTCCGTAAAGCGATACCAAAAAGGCAGAGCTTGTAAGCGCGGATATCGCACGGCTGAGCCAGAGCTTCGTCCTCATAAGATTTACCACAAGGAAATATCCGCACATAAGGCAAACGAAGATGAGCGCAGGTCTAAGGGACAGCTCACGCTTAAGTGAAACGATACCGCCAAAGAGGACGAGCACCGCAAAGAAAAGCACCGCAAGATCAATAAGCTCAAGCTTGAAGGTCCTCTTTCCGCGGATCAGCTTTATCAGATAAGAGAGCGATACGACAAGCATCATTCCCGCCAAGAAAAGCGACGGATGCGGCAAAAATACAATAAAGGGAGATACGGATATCATGATCAGCACTCCCGCCTCGGGATATGAGAATATGATGCCGAGAGCTACCAGTCCGAATATAAACGCGATCATGTAAAGCGGAGGAACGGCATATGTCGCAAGCCCCACAAGGATACCTGTGATAAAAAACAAAGTGCCCGAGCCGCCCTTTTTTGCTTTTTTACCGATAATATTCTCCATTCTGATTCCGAGAAAATCCGAAAGCACCCGCTTCATTATACGGCTTGAGATAAGCGCATCCGAAAGCGTTTGCGACGACGGAATAAGAAGAAGCGAAACCACGACGGCACCGATACCGAAATACAGGTGACCGATCCCCGGGTCTGCAATATAAAACGCGTATTTTTTAAAGATATATATCAGTGCGGTATATATGCCGAATGAAAGTGTAAAAAGTCCGTATACCTTGAGCCGACAGCCCAAAAAGTAATTTGAGCAAGCCGAGAGGAACCCAAGGAAGGAATTTTTCTCAAACGCACGCGCAACGGCATACCTTATTCTTGTCAGAAGCTTGCTTTTTTTATCTCTTTTGAAAAGAGAAGAAAAGAATCCGTTTTTATACGTTTTTTCTTCTTTTTCATATGAACTGAAAAGCTTTCCGACAACGCTCTCCGAGAGCTGCTTATACAAAAACGAGGAAAAACGGTCGAGCGCACCGAGTATTACGCTGTTTTTGGTTTTCTCGTTCATTTTTTCTTTAAGCTTCAACCCTTTTCCCTCCTTCATTTTATTTTCCCAAAAGATCGGGTCTGTTTTTCTTTGTTATCTTCAGCGCTTCTTCGCGGCGCCATTTGTCAATATTTGCGTGATTGCCCGAAATGAGCACGTCGGGCACGCATACGCCGTGAAACTCATACGGTCTTGTATACTGCGGAAACTCAAGAAGTCCTCCCTCTATGCTCTCGCTCTCATAGCATTCCTTGTCCGAGAGCACACCGTCAACCAGTCTTGCAACGCAATCGACCACGATGCACGCGGGTATCTCTCCGCCTGTCAGCACGTAATCTCCGATCGATATCTCTTCATCTATTATCTCATCTATTATTCTCTGGTCAACACCCTCATAGTGTCCGCAAAGGATTATCAGATTGTCGTACGCGGCAAGCTCCTTTGCCTTATTTTGCGTCAGGACCTTTCCCTTCGGAGACATATATACCACGCGCTTCGTTTCATTTTCGGGGATGTTCTCCATAATTGCACTGTAGCAATCGTATATCGGAGGAGCGCTCATAAGCATGCCGCGTCCGCCTCCGTATGGGGTATCGTCGACCTTGCGGTGCTTATCCTTGGAATAATCCCTTATATTGTGCGCAAACACCGATATCGCACCGCTTTTCTGCGCACGTCCTATTATACTCTCACCGAGAACACCGAGAACGAGCTCGGGAAAGAGCGTCATTATATCAAATCTCATAGATCAAACATTCCTTCTATCGGCCGCACGAATACACCGCGGGACAGGTCCACAAGAGTGATAAATTCGGGGACTGCGGGGATCATGCTCTCGCCCTTCTCCGTCTCGACGGTATATATATCGGAGGCACCGTAATTGGTAACGTCCTTTATCTTTCCGTAAACTTTTCCGCTATCGGCATCGATAACGTCGAGCCCGATAAGATCGGCAATAAAATACGCGCCGTCCTCAAGCTCAAAATCGTCTCTGGCAGCATAAAGTATCATATTCTTATATTCGGCCGCACGCTCAACGGTGTCAATGCCCTCAAGCTTTGCTATCACAATGCTTTTGAAGACAGACGACTTCTCAACCTCATAGGGAATATACTCTTCCCCTTTTTTTATATAAAGCGTAGAAAGCTCGCAAAGCACCAATGGCGAATCGCACCAGGATTCAAGTTTAAGAGCGCCCGCAACTCCGTGGGTGGCTATTACCTTTGCACATTCGAGATAAAGAGAACGTTCCATAAAATTTTCCTTTTTTCCCATTTTAATATCACAATTATATCATATATGTAATCTTTTTTCAACAAAAATATTTTTTGGTAAGATTTCTATTGAATTATTCATATTTTTAATGTATAATAGGTCTCGTATAAAAATAAAACGGAGGACGGTAATATGTTTACATTTCTTACTGAAGGCGCTGCTCAGCAGCCTCAGGGCAACGGAATCATGACCATCATTATGCTCGTTGCTATGGTAGCTATCTTCTATTTCTTCATGTACAGACCCCAGAAGAAGGCAGAAAAGGCGACCAACCAGATGCGCAATTCTCTTCAGGTAGGCGACGAGGTCACGACCATCGGCGGCGTTATCGGAAAGATAATCAGCATTAAGGAAGAAACTGTTATGATCGAAACAGGTCACGACAGAACAAAGATCAGATTCCTTAAGAGCGCTATCAAGTGCGTTGACGTAAAGGCAGAGGACGCAGAGTAATTTTTAATACCTCCCTTGAATATAATGTAACAAATTATATTCATCGGAGGTATTTTTTTGTGAATCGTACTTTAGGTGCAAAAAAGAAAAAAAGGACCACGCCGAGAGTCAGCTCCGACAGTGACTCTGTAAAGCCGGTGTTTTTGTGTACACTCAAGGGATTTGCCGTCGGGATCGCATCTGCTCTGCCCTTGCTCTTGGCGGCATGTGCCATTGCTATGAATACAGCCGATCCCGCGTCGTTCGCAGGTCCTCTTTCTTATCTTGTACTTCTTGCGGGAGCGCTCATAGGCGGATTTGCAAGCGCAAAATTAAACGGCGGCGACGGAATGCTCTGCGGAATAATGTGCGGTGCGCTGTATCTCGCTTTTGTCTTCCTTGTTTCTTTGTTTTTACATAATACAGAGCGTGAGCACACAAGCTTTATTCTCTCACTTGGGCTGCGCTCTGTCACCATACTGTCGTCAATGATAGGCGGCTCAATCGCATCCGGAAGTGCATCTAAACCGAAAAAAAGAAAAAGACATTAAAAAATGCCTCAAAAGAGGCATTTTTTTATTGTGCATAAACGAAAGTATTAAGTGTAAATATCTCGAGTTCTCCGTCCCTCTCTATTACTCCGAAGCGTTGGCGCCTTATGGCATCGCTTCCCATATCGTTTCTGAAAGTACCGTTATTATGACGGATCATGTACTCAAGATCGACCTCGTGCAACAAATACGTAAAGCCGTCCTGTTTAAGTTCTCGGACTCCGAGATACTTTACCTCTATATTGTAAAGCTGTTGCATCGTGAACATGTCTTTTTTGCCGTTTGCTTCAAGATACTCTTCCGCAAAGAAGGTATTGTACCTTTCATGATCTCCGTGGATGATACTGTCAATAAGCTCCGCAAAAAACTCTACGACAGGTCCGTATTTCTCGTAGTCGCCGTCGGTTATAAGCATCGTAGTAGCCCCCTCGGTGTATGCTATGTCTCGATTCAGCTCCATATACTCCTCATCCTCAAAGATGTTCTTGTCGTAATCAACAAAATAGAAATCAATGCTGTTTTGAGGTATCTCTTCCCTCTTATCGCCGTCAAAATCAACAAAATGAAGCAAGAGCGCCGAAAGCACACCAACTGCAAGCAATATGCAAAAGGCGGTTACGATTTTTTTCTTTATTGGTTCCATAAGAACCTCCGATCACTTTTTCTTAGTCACACTCTTATGAACGACACCGCTTGAGACGGTCTCTTCGTTGAGATCAAGCAGCTCGCTTATCGTAACAAGCTCAAATCCATCGGCAATAAGCGCATCGGCTGCGATGCAAAACGCCTCATATGAGCTTTGGTATATATCATGCATCAATATAATATCGCCGTCCTTCGCTTTGGATATTATATGATCGGCGACCGTCTGAGCATCTCTGTACTTCCAATCCTCGGGGTCCACAGACCAATGGATGATGTGCATTCCGAGCCGTATTGCAATATCCTTCTTGATCTCTCCGTACGGAGGGCGCAACAAGGTCGGTCTTGTTCCGGTGATCTTCTCCACAAGCAAATTGACCGATTCGACCTCTTCTGCTATCTGAGATTCGGTAAGATTCGAAAAAAGACCGTGGCTGTACGAATGATTGCCGATCTCGCAGCCAATATCGGACATACGCTTGATATTTTTATCGGCGTCGGTCATTACCGCCTTGTATCCCGCGACAAAAAACGTCGCCTTCGCACCTAACTGCTCTAATTTATCAAGGAAAAGTGGGGTCGTTTTAAAGTGAGGACCGTCATCAAATGTAAAAGCTATGCGTTTTTTAGGGGTCTGCGGCTCATCGTCGATAGGAGAAGTAGTCTCATCAGCGGGAACTGTAGTCTCAGGCGGTACCTCGGTCGTATCGGGTGGTTCGGTCGTGTCGGGTGCTTCTGTCGTATCGGGTGGTTCAGTCGTGTCGGGTGCTTCTGTCGTATGGGGTGACTCAGTCGTGCCGGGTGCTTCTGTCGTATCGGGCGACTCTGTCGTTTCAGGTGCTTTGGTCGTATCGGGTGAAGACGTTGTCTCTTCTCCGAAAAGATCAAAAGGAAGCGCGCATGAGCCAAGTATCAAGGACACACACAATATGATCGAGCAAAAACAAATTATACTATTATTCTTTTTCATCTCTATCACTTCTTTTCAGGAAATATATAAGTTGAATTTGCGTATACTATTATATCACACATAATATATTTTTCAACAGTAAAAATATTAAATATTTCATAAACGGAGTGAATTTTTTATGAATAAAAGTGAAAAAAGCCGACTTGTCCCACTGCTCTTCATTCTGTTCTCTTTTATTTTCGCACTCAGCGCCCTTCTGCTATGTTTTCTTACAAAAGCGCTTACGGAAAAGGCGGGAGGATATGCAAGCGTACTTGACAGGGACGAAGAGACCTCTTCAAGCAACTGTATCGTAGTAGATGCGGGTCACGGAGGCGAGGACGGAGGCACGGTCGGAGACGGAAACGTACTCGAAAAAGACTTGAACCTCGAGGTATCCGTCATCTTATACGACCTGTTGAAAATAAACGGAACAAAGGTCATCATGACACGCACTGAAGATAAGATGCTCTATGACAGATACGATAACTATAACGGCAAGAAAAAGATGTACGATCTGCGAGCCAGGGTCGAGACCGCAAACGAGACCGAAAATGCCATACTTATAAGCATACATATGAATTCATACCCCGACCCAAGCTGCAGCGGCGCTCAGGTCTACTATTCAAAAAACCACAGCGAAAGCTACAACATTGCAGGCAAGATACAGACCTCGATCGCATCCCACCTTCAAAAGGACAACGACAGAAAGATAAAGGCGGCATCAAGCAATATATATCTGCTCGACAAATGCAACTGCCCCGCCGTGCTGATCGAATGCGGGTTCCTTTCAAATAAAGATGAGACAAAAATGCTTTGCGACCCCGAATACAGAAAAAAGCTCGCATGCACGGTTTTTGCCGCCCTCTGTGATTATTTGCCTTGACATACGGCGCCTTTTATTTTATACTTATAATATGAGAAAAAACTATAAGGACGGTAAAAAATGAAAGGTCTAAAAACGGTATATATCTGCTCCGAATGTGAATATCAGAGTCCCAAGTGGATGGGAAAATGTCCGTCCTGCGGAGCATGGAATTCTTTTGTGGAGGACGTGATCGACACCTCTCCAAAGCCACAGGCAAACCATTTCGTGCCTGCGCGCGGGACCGACAACCCCGCCGTCCCCTTTGACGAGCTTTCACTTCCCAATTATATGAGAAGCGGCACGGGCATGGGTGAGCTTGACCGAGTACTCGGCGGAGGTCTCGTGTACGGCTCGGTAGTCCTTCTCTCGGGTGAGCCGGGAATCGGAAAATCCACCCTTCTTATGCAGATCTGCACCTCTCTCGGAGAAACAAGGAAGGTGCTCTACATATCGGGTGAGGAATCCCAGGGACAACTCAAGCTTCGTGCCAAGCGCATAGGGCTTCACGGCAAAAACATATACATCCTCACCGAAACAAATATAGACAGCATCATCTCTCAATGCGACAAGCTTAAGCCCGACGTTATCATTGTCGATTCGATACAGACGATATACAACGACCGCCTCACCTCCACCCCGGGAAGCGTGACACAGGTAAAGGAGACCGCGCTCGCCTTTATGAACAAAGCCAAGACCGACGGTGCCTCGGTAATACTTGTAGGTCATGTCAACAAGGAGGGAGGTATAGCAGGACCGAAGGTGCTCGAGCATATGGTCGATGCGGTGCTCTATTTTGAGGGAGAGCGCGCACAAAGCTACCGCATAATCCGCGCCATCAAAAACAGATACGGCTCCACAAATGAAATAGGCGTGTTCGAAATGACCGACCGAGGTCTGACGGAAGTTGAGAACCCCTCGGAAATGCTTCTCTCGGGAAGACCAAAGAACACCCCGGGCAACTGTGCCGCGTGCGTTATCGAGGGCACACGCCCAATTATTGCCGAGGTACAGGCGCTTGTAACACAGACGGTATTCCCCGCCCCCAGGCGCAATTCGAACGGCATCGATCACAACAGAATGAGTCTCATACTCGCCGTGCTCGAAAAGCGGCTCGGACTTAAATTCTCGGCAAACGATGCATATCTCAACGTAATCGGAGGTCTTTACCTCGACGAGCCGGCGGCGGATATGTCTATATCGCTCGCACTTGTTTCGAGCATCACCGACCGTACCGTTCCCGATGAGCTTATCGCGATAGGTGAGCTTGGACTCTCGGGTGAGTGCCGCTCGGTATCGCAAATAGAAAACCGCATCAAAGAGGCATCACGTTTGGGATTTACCAAGATCGTACTGCCCAAGCGCAATTACGAAAAGCTAAGCTCGCGTCCCGACGGCATCGAGCTTATCCCCATTGAGGGCATTTATGAAGCGCTCAAGACACTGAAACCGAAAGAATGATAAAAATTCCCGAAAAATTTTCGGGAATTTTTTTATAAAACCTATTGACAGTTGAGTGCTTGTTCAACTATAATATTATTGAACAGTTGAACAACCATTCAATTATAAGGAGGAAGCAATGGCAAGAAGTGAATTTTCCTGCAACTGCAACATCGTGCATCATGAAGCGGTGTGCGAGGCATGCAGAGCAAAAAGAAGCGTCGAGGAATACGAAAAGCTGTCGAATTTCTTCAAGGTGCTCGGCGATAACACAAGAGTAAGGATACTCTGGGCGCTCTCCGACAGAGAGCTTTGCGTATGCGATATTGCAAACCTGCTTGATATGACAAAATCGGCGGTCTCGCATCAGCTAAGTACGCTCAGGGGTGCAAACTTCGTCAAATTCCGCCGCGACGGAAAGACAGTCTATTATTCTCTGGCAGACGATCACATAAAAACCATGCTCGACTCGGGTCTTGAGCACATAAACGAATGAGGTGTATATTATGAAAAAGATATTTAAGCTTGAAGAGCTTGACTGCGCCAACTGCGCGGCAAAAATGGAATCGGGAATCAAAAAAATAGACGGCGTAAGCTTTGCGAGCGTTAATTTCATGACTCAAAAGCTCACTCTTGAAGCCGATGACGCCATATTCGATTCTTGCGTAAAAGAAGCACAGAAAATAATAAAAAAGATCGAACCCGATTGCAGGATATTGGTAAAATAAAATGACAGGAAAACAAAAGAAGATACTCGTGCGCATTGCTGTCTCTGCTCTGTTGTTTATTTTCGCCGCACTTATCTCCCGCGCGGCAGTATCGCTCGTCTTGTACATAGCATCATATCTGATCGTCGGATACGACGTGCTGTGGTCGGCGGCAAGAAAGATCGCAGGCGGACAGTTTTTTGACGAAGAGTTTCTTATGGCGATAGCAACACTCGGCGCATTTGCGATAAATGAATATCCGGAGGCGGTCGCAGTAATGCACTTCTATCAGATAGGGGAGCTATTCCAGAGCATCGCGGTCGGCAAAAGCAGACGCCCGATCGCGGCCCTTATGGACATCCGCCCCGACGAAGCGGTGGTATTACGTGACGGGGCCGAGTATACGGTATCCCCCGAGGAGGTCGCGATAGGTGAGATCATAGTCGTGCGCCCGGGTGAAAAGATCGCGCTTGACGGCATTATCACCGAGGGCGTGACGACCGTAAACACATCGGCGCTCACAGGCGAGAGCATCCCCTCCGACAAGGGAGCGGGAGACCGTGTCATAAGCGGCTCTGTCAATATAAGCGGACTTATCAAAGTGCAGACCGAGAGCGCGTTTGAGGAAAGCACGGTATCAAAGATACTT
>JAZNZQ010000284.1:0-2476 GCA_045595035.1 Eubacteriales bacterium
GATCCGACTTCCGAAGAGCGCAAGCTTGTAATGGATATCGTCAAGGCAACAGCTCCCGAAAAGACTCTGATCGCGCATATCGGCTCTATCTCCGAGGACGAGGCGCACGCCCTTGCTGACCACGCAAACGCTCTCGGCTACGATGCGATCTCATCCGTTGCTCCCTTCTATTACAAGTTCAGCTTTAATGAGATCAAGGATTATTATTTCCGACTTGCGGAAGGCTCGTCGATTCCTATGCTCGTTTATCATTTCCCCGCGTTTTCGGGCGTAAATATGGGCATCTCGGAGATGGCAAAATTCCTGTCGGACGATAAGTTCGTTGGACTCAAATTCACCTCGAACGACTTCTTTATGCTCGAGCAATGCAAAGCGGCATTCCCCGACAAGGTCGTTTACAACGGCTTTGACGAGATGTTCCTCTGCGGCCTTTCGATGGGTGCGGACGGCGGTGTCGGAAGTACTTATAACTTCATGGCGGATAAGTTCGTCAAGATCCGTGCTCTCTTTGCCGAAAGCAAAATTGCCGAGGCTCAAGAGCTTCAGAAGGAAGTCAACCGCATCATCGCGATCCTTTGCAAGGTCGGCGTAATGCAGGCGGAGAAGGAAGTTCTCAATCAGATCGGAATGAACTTCGGCAACTGTCGCAAACCTTTCTTGGTTCCCACCGACGAGGAAAAGGCGATTATCGCAAAAGAGATCGTGCCTTATATTTATAAAGGCTAACAATAAACAACCGCCGCGGTTCAGCACTGCGGCGGTTCATTTTGTTATAGCAGATATGCAAATAGGTTGACCATTTCTTCAACACTTTCAGCAAAATCATGTTCGATCCAGAGACGGGCAACTCCGGCGCATGATCCTGAAAACATGGCGCGGATATAAGGCGATTCCGCGTTATGCCCGCAAAGGATGGGAACGATGTCGTTTTCTATCATGATAAAAAAGTTGTAGAGCATGTTTTGTCTGTGGAGAGTTTTGAATATATCTTCGTGTTCTTTAATGAAATTGAACCTCGGGGTGAGAAATTCCTCAATATTACCGCTACCGTACAAACGTACGGGAATCTCACGGCTTTCGAATCTTTCGCGGTAGAGATCGGTGATATAGCTGCATATAAGGTCTTCCTTGCTATCAAAATTGCGGTAAAAGCTGCTTCTGCCCACACCTGCGACTCTGACGATGTCGCTTACCGTGATTTTGGCGAACTCCTGTGATTTCATAAGTTTTAAAAGCGCGATAGCAAGCGCCTCTCGTACGGTTTCGTTAACGCTCATTACTTCTTTCATGATACAATCTCCCGCGATTTGTTTCACTGACGAACAAAATACTTTATTTTTATCTGAAATTATGGTATTATATTTATGGTCGTAAGACAGCGCTTACTATATTATATCATAAAAAGGAGAAAAAGTAAATGCAACTCGAAAACAAAAAAATAATTGTATCCGGCGGAACCAGAGGTATCGGTGCCGCAACAGTTAAGCTCTACGTAAAAGAGGGTGCGCAGGTAGTGTTCTGCGGAACCAATGATGTCCGCGGCAAGGAGACAGAAGAGAAGGTCAATTCCCTCGGATTCCCCGGAAAAGCAACCTATATTAATTGCAATATCGCATCCAAGGAGGCTGTTGATGAATTTTTTGCAAAGGCGATGGAGATTCTTGGCGGTCTTGACGTTCTTGCAAACATAGCAGGTGTTGAGGCTAATATGGCAGCAACCGATTATACCAAAGAAAGCACCGAGTTCCTTATGGACGTAAATGTATACGGTACCGTATATACCAATCAGGCTGCTTACAAGATTTTCAAGGCAAACGGCGTTGAAGGATCTATTATCAACTATGCCTCCGACGTTGCTCTTTCCGGTATGCCCAATGGCGCAATGTACGCGGCTTCCAAGGCAGCGGTTCTCGGCTGGAGCCGTTCGATTGCTATGGAATGGGGCATTGAATCCAACGTGCGCACAAACTGCGTAAACCCCACTATCAGAACGGAGATGTACGAGCAGTGGCTTGCAACCGTTGATCCCGCGGTTAAGGCTATGCACCTTGAGGGACTCAAGCGCCGCTATCCCATCGACGGTATGATGGGCGACGCTGAGCGCGATTGCGCACCTATTATGGTATTCCTCGCATCCGAGGGCTCTCGCTATATCAACGGTCAGATTTTCTGTGTAAACGGCGGAGCTACAATGGTAAGATAATTACTGTTATTTATAATGAAAAGCAGAGGCTTAGCCTCTGCTTTTCTTATTAAAACATCTTATTGATCTCGGAGAGCGTCTTTCTCACAAGCAGATCTCCTCCCTCGTGTCCCGCGGTGCCGCTGGAAACGTATGCGGAGTAGTGACCGCCTTTTTCGGCTTTCTCGGTCGGCAGGTAGCCCTTGCTTCCGCAGCAGAGCTGAATGAGGAAGGTCTGCGCTGCCTTGCTGCGCGAGCGGATGCGGTTTCCGTAATCAAGGAAAAGCTCGTAGG
>JAZNZQ010000285.1:0-12855 GCA_045595035.1 Eubacteriales bacterium
ATATTTTTGTTGAAAATGGATAAAAAATGGCGATTTACTTGACAAAATCGACCAAAAGTAGTATAATATATAAGGTTTTGTGTAAAAAGCCCAAGATTAAAGAGGTTTATATGATATCATTTTTGAAGAGTAAAAAAGCCATATCTTTTGTGATAGCAATTGCTATGATCCTCGGAATGATCTCTGTTACTTTTGTTTGTGCTACCGAGAACATGGCTAAAAATGCTGTCAATGTTATTGAAAACGGATTTTACCGTATCAAGAACAAGGCGTTGAAAAAATACATAGACACTTATGATTTCGCGTACGATCCCCTCGGACGTGCATATCTTGATGTTGCTACCGGTGAGAACGGACAGTACTTTTTTGTCGAGAGACAGAATGACGGTACGTATGTGTTTTATACTATAAGCGAGAAGGAATCCACATCGCTCGGCTTTACGGATTCCGAGGTCTTGAGAAAAGAAAAGGATGCTGCATCCGCATCTAAATTTGATGTCCTTGCGCTCTCGAACGGACTTTATACCATTTCTTTTTTGAGCGGTGAGCGTTCTGTTGTGTTGCAGGCATCGGAGCAACGTTCATATTATTGGCACAACTTTATTTCCTATGGCGAATATGACGCTAAGGATGAACAAATGTGGGAGTTTGAAAAAATCGTACCCACATCAATATCACTCAGCGAAACTTCATTTCGAGTTAAGCCCTATACTATCGGAACACTCAGCGCGACTGTATCCCCTTCGTTTATTACGGATAAGGTGGAATGGTCATCGGACAACGAGAGCGTTGTTATGGTCGACAGCGACGGCTCGTACTGCGCGCTTTCCGACGGAACGGCTGTTATTACCGCAACCTGCGGCGGTGTAAGTACCTCTTGCACCGTAACGGTCAGCAGCGTGATCGCATATTCGTGGTTTAGTCAGCACAATATTTATTCGGGCGGCTGGAACGCACTTTCTCTTAAAAACGTGTATTTCTATGCCGGCGGAAGGTATAAGCCGTACATAATGGATCAGTACAACGGAAACCGCGACTGGATGGACGAGGGCTGCTATATTTGTTGTATTGCCATGCTTCTCAAGAATATGGATGCAAGACTTGACGGTGCTTATGATATAAGAACGGGAAAAACAGGAGATCTTCCTGCCGATCCCTATACCGTATCCCTTGCAAATGCAGGAAGCAAGGGGGCAACAAAGGATGCTATGACCGTATACGGCAATCCCGTTTTAGTTGCATCATCAAGAATTGCACAAAATTTCAAGGTTAACGGAAAGAGTTTTGACGTTAATACAAATTATTACGTTACCAAGAAAGCAATAAAGGAAGCTCTTGACAAGCATCCCGAGGGTGTTATAGTCGGAATGAAGAAATGGAATTCCAGTCATTACCTTCTTTTCACAAAGTGCGTAAATCCCGAGGAAAAGAATCCTAACAATTATCAATTCATTGTTTGTGACCCTGCATCTTACACCGGCTCTGACGGAGATCACGTTCTCTTTGAGAGATCGTATTCATATCTGACTCTCGGATACAGATTCGGAAACATGATAACTATCGAAGAATGGAATTTGGTGAAATAAGTATGATCGCAACACTTGTATTTATTGACGTTAAGCCCGAATGTGTTGAGCATTTTGTTGCTATAACAAAATATAATCACGAAAATTCCAGAAAAGAATCGGGAAACGTGCGCTTCGATTTTTTACAAAGCAGATCCGACCCCACGAAGTTTACGCTTTATGAGGTCTATATGAGCGAAGAGGATGCGGCGTTTCATAAGACGACCGAGCATTACAACAGGTGGCGCGAGGAGGTTGCCGATTATATGGCATCCCCGCGTACAAGCATACCTACTACTCCTTTGGCTTTTGATTGAAAAGACCGCATCGCGGTCTTTTTCTTTTGTACATAAAATCTGCCTTGAAATAAAAGACGATTTGTGATATTATTAAAAAAATGAACGAACAGGAGGGGAAAATATAAATATGATATTTACGTCACCGTCTTTTTTGTTTCTTTTTCTCCCTGCGGCCGTTTTGTGTTTTGCTGTTACCCCCAATCATTTGAAAAAATACGCACTGCTTGCTTTAAACGTGCTTTTTTATATTTATTTGAATATTAAAGAACCGATCGTGACGCTTCTTCTTTTTGTATGCCTGCTTTACACCTTCGTTGCAGGAAAGCTTATACGTCTGAGCGGAAAACGCTCTGTTCTTGCGTTTTTTGTATTACTTGAGCTTGTTTCGTTTTTTGTATACAGGATATTTTTGGTTAAGATCCCGTCGGGAGGTGAATATCACTTCTTCCCATCGGCTTCATTTTTGCTGCTTTCATCGGTTTCGTATATGTTTGACGTTCACAGAAAGGATGCCGATGCACGCCTGTCATTTTTGGATATGGCATCATATATATCCTTCTTTCCGGTCATACTTGCAGGTCCTGTTGTAAAATATAAAAGCTTTGTGATGATGCTTGACAAAAGAAGCTTTGGTATCGAAAACTTCTCTTCGGGCGTTGTAAAGTTTTGCTTGGGCTTTGTAAAAAAGGTCGTTGTTGCGGCAACTTTTACCGAAACACTCACCAATCTCTCTTTGGTGCATTCCGAGGATCTTACCCTTTACTCGTTGGCATTCGGCATTATCATTTCATTTTTTAAGATACTGTTTGAGGTGTGGGGATATTGCGATATGGCAGAAGGCATCTCTTTGATGCTCGGATATCGTCTTAATGAAAGCTTTAATAACCCGCTGGCATCCCAAAGTGTACTGGATTTCTTCTCAAGATTCTATCTCGGACTCAAGGAATGGATAACCGACTACGTGTACCGTCCGATCTCAAAAATCACAAACGGAGCTTGGTTCCTTTCGCTTATGGCATCGTTTTTGTTTGGTGCCTTATGGATAAAGACCGATGTGTATATGCTTGTACTCGGTCTTCTTCTCGGGCTGCTCGTTTTTATGGAAAAGCTTTTATTGAAGCACACCCGCAGACGTGCGAAATTTCCTTTTAACGTTTTTGCCAGCTTTTTGACTGTAGTATTTATGGCTTTAGTATTTTTTGCCGTATCCTTTGACTTTGACGAGTTTCTTGGAATGATCCGTAATGCAGATCTTTCATCGACCGAATTTTATTCACATTTCGTTTATCTGTCGGTGATCAATCTTAAATTTGTTTTTGTGAGCTTGACGGCGCTTGCTTTCCTGCTGTTTCCCGCCGTCCAAAAAAAGCTTTTGGCATCTCAAAGGGAGAATTATGTTTTTGCATTCAAGCTGATACATAATATCGTCCTAATCGTGGTGTTTGTTTTTGCACTATTATACTTTTTGCCGCAATTTCCCGAATATTTTTCGGTAGTATTCGATTTCATTTCACTTTAAAGGAGGGGACAAAGGTGAGCCGTAAAGGAACGAGTGTCGTTACTGCAGTTTTGTTTATCGGAATAATATTGTCTTGCACCATCTTTTTTGGCGTATCCTATGTTCTTGATTCCGATTTTGAGGGGCATCTGTTTGATGCGGAGAAATTTGATTCCGATTTTTTTAACAACGAAGATGTACGATCGATCGTAACGTTTTGCGATTATACTTTCTTCAAAAGAGTTAATAACAAAAATGTGATCGTAGGATACGATAATTTTCTGTTTGAGATAGAAAGAAACGGATATAATTTTATTGAAGATCATATGGGAAAGCTTCGCTTCACCGAAAACGAGCTTGATATGATCGCAAAGAACCTTTCACTAAGACAAAAGGTATACTCCGATATGGGGATAGAATACGTTATTGCCGTTATTCCCAATTCGCAGACCGTATACAGCGAGAAGATTCCTTTCTTCTTTAAAAAAGAAAGTGAGGATTCACGCTTTGAGTGTATGAAAGAATATCTCGATTTAAACACCGATGTGGATATTCTCGACGTATCTGCCATCTTAAACCGCATTAAAGACAGTTATCCTGTGTATAACAACACGGAAAATACAGTCAATCCCCTGGGGGCATATTTTATCTACAAGGAAATTTTCAGAGCTTTGCCGTCAAACTATACAGAGAACAGCATTTTGCTCGAAAATTACATTGATAAGATATCACTTCATTGGACCGACGGAAGAGAACTTGCCGTGCTTTCGGACGTTGGATCTATAGTGAAAAACAGAACCCTCTCTATCAGTTCGGAAATTCCTTTTATGTATGATACGTACAAGGAATATGAAAATACAGAGACAACAAAAATAAAGCATGAATACAGAGATGAATTTGCGGCTTCTCCTTCGGTAATGATAGAATATGCCAATGAATGGGATAAGCTTCAGCTGACACCTTATTTTTCAAATACATTTTCTACCGTGGTTTACAAAAATAATTTCAATTTTAATTCACGTGTTATAAAAAACAACGGTATTTCGGCAGTTATACAGATAGTCCGCGAGAGTGAGCTTGAAAGCTTTCTTGACAGCAATGTTACTTTGAGTTATAATGCAGGTGTGAATGAGACGGTATCGGACGATGTGACCGCATCGCCTCTTATGCTTGCGAAGCTGAATGTGGACAGCAAAACTCTTTGTATTGCAGGTCGTGCCGAGGAGGGAAGCGTTCTCACTATACAAGGCGCAGGGATGAAAAATAAGACCATGTCGCTTTACGGCGAACAGTTTATATTAGGCATAACGCTCAGGGACGGTATAGAAGAAAATATAAATATACTTGCCGCATCCGGCGGTAAAGAAGCAAGCGAACCCTTGACGGTTGCTGTAACAAACGACCCTAATGCTCCGTCTAAAGAAATCGTTATAGGAGAGAACTCCAGGTTGTTCAGCCGTACGCTCATAGAACGGTATGTCAGCGATGAGAAGTATTCGCCGGTAGAACTGTCCAATATGGTATCGAAGCATGAAAAGGAGCAAAAGGACATTCAGGCAAGAAATGAAAAAAACACAAAATTCATTTATCTCGCAGTCCCGAGTAAGATCAACATATATTCATCGGATATAGACGGATACGAAAAAAAGGGTGTGTCAAAATTAGCCCAGTTTGCCGATGCTTTTAATAACATTAAAAATATTGACGTAATTGACCTGACAGACTTTATGATCGATAATAAGCATCTCGGACCGCTATGTTATCAAACGGCTCCCGAGTGGACCGAGCTTGGAGCATATCTTGGATACTTAAAGCTTGCAGAGCGCATAAAACGCGATTATCCCGCAGTAGAACCGCATATGATCGAGGATTATGATATCAGGCGCATCTACGTTGACGGCGGTGAGTATGCGGTAAAGCTTGGTTTGGATCCGGTCGCTTTTTCCGAGCTTGTTCCCGATTTTGTACCTCGTTTCGCACCCGTATCTAAGCTTGTTGCTTATGAAAAGGACGGATTCAGGACATATCAAAGCCATATTGGTAATACCGGTCTGCCCTCAGCTGTGATAATATGTGACAGTTACGGCGAGGGGATTGTTCGATTCGTTGCGGAGCACTTTGAGAAGCTCAGAGTTTTAAACGTCTTTCAAAAAGAGATCAGTGATAATATACTGTCCGAGATCTCTCCCGATTATATTATAAAAATATTCGGAGAGGACAATCTCGATTATTTTGCAAAATAAATGAATGGAGTATTGATATGAGAATAACTCAAGAAGCAGATTATGCTCTTCGAATTGTGTACACTCTTGCAAAAAGCGGAGAAATAATGGACGCCAAGACCATTTCGGACGAGACCGACGTTTCACAGAGGTTTGCTCTTAAGATCTTAAGAAAGCTTACTCTCGGTAAGATGGTGCAGTCATACAAAGGAGCGCACGGCGGTTATAAATTTTTGCAAAAGCCCGAAGCTACTACGATGCTTGGGGTGATAGAACTGATAGACGGTCCTATGGCCATATCGCGTTGCATCGGAAGCGATCACGAATGCTCTATGGATAAGGGCGAGTGTATCTTTCACAATATTTTCAGTGCAATAAATGCAGACGTTGCCAAAAAGCTTGATAAGATACTTATATCTGAGCTTATTTCACCCGACTTTTCGCTTGCCCGTGTGCTTGAAAGCGTTAAGTCGTAGCAAAGGAGAGCAAAGTGGTATTTTTAGAAAAAGCTAAAAAAGAGGATGCGGCGCGCTGCCTTGAGATACTTGCCGACGGCAGGGCGTTTCAGCGTGAGCAGGGGTTTGTGCAGTGGGGCGACAATTATCCCAATGCCGATACTGTGTGCTCTGACATTGAAAAAAACATAGCTCACCTGCTTACCGTGGACGGCGAGACAGCGGGGTATTTGTGCATAGATTTTGACGGAGACCCCGAATATGCTACAATTGAAGGTGAGTGGGGAAACGATGAGCCGTATGCGGTGGTTCACAGACTTGCCATTTCGTCCGATTATCGCGGCTGCGGCTTGGCTGATAAGGCGTTTTCTCTTGTCCAAGAGATGTGCCTCGAGAAAAATGTCCATACAATAAGAGTTGATACCGATTTTCCCAACAAACGTATGCAGCATATAGTGAAAAAGAACGGTTTTGTCGAGAGGGGCATAGTTACGCTTACAAACGGAAGACGTATAGCTTATGATAAGATTTTTTAATATGATGTTAACAAATCTTTAACGAAATATTGACATTTTTCGTTTGAAGTGATATTATATATATGACATAATCAATATCATTTTTAGGAGGCATATTATGTTTATTGAAAAGTACAAGCAAGCCCTTTCCGTTATCCTCAAGAAGCCGATCATGCTTTGGGGACTTTCGCTCTTGTCTTCCATTATGATCTTTGTAGCCATGATGGTTACGGCTCCTATCTTCGTTCTCGGTTTTCCCGCTGCAACACTTATCAGTTGCGGTATGGTCAAGATCTATCTTGACGGTCTCAAAGGCAAAGAAGTAAATTCCGATCAGCTTTTTGCCGCATTTAACAAAAATGCCGTAAGAATAGTTGGCGGTATGGCATGGCAGGCACTCTGGATCTTCATTTGGGCTATCGTTCCGATAGTCGGTCCTATCCTTGCTATCGTAAAGGCGTATTCGTATGCATTCGTTCCTTACATACTTATGACTCGCCCCGAGGTCACAGCGACTCAGGCGCTTAGACTTTCCATGGAGATGACAAAGGGCAAGAAGGGACAGATGTTCTTAGCTGATCTCTGTGTCGGCGCCGGAGTATTTGTTGTATCTTTCGTGCTCGGTCTTCTTTCCGCAATTCCTCTTATCGGATTGCTCTTTGGATTGATAGCAGTTATTTTTGTAATTTGCGTAGCACTCTTTATGGGAATATTCCAGGGACTTTACAAGGCGGCATTCTATGACGACAGCGTAGAGAGCGAAGCAGAAACTACAGAAGCATAAAAGGTTTCAATATTGATCCGTGAACGGAACTGTCCGTTCACGGATTTTTTTGGTTATAACGATCAGTTTTGTGTACAAATTGTATATTTTCGTGGGTATTACTTGACTTGAATCCCCAAAAGTATTAAAATAAAAATGTATAATTTGAAAAACAGATCTACGAGGTGCACTATGGATAAGAAAAAAACAGGGAAGAGAATAAAGCACTTTCTCTCTGTATTTATTCCCGTCTTGCTCTTGCTTTTGGGCGGCGTGTTTTTTACGGTACTTATAAAAACAGGAGGTACCTCATCGGTTCTTTCGGGCATAAGAGATCTATTATGGTGGCTTTCGGGCTTGCTTTCCCTTTTTGGGGTATTAAGCATCATAAACGATCTGATATCATTTGCCGAAAAGCGATATGAGCAGAAAAAAAGCGCTCCGACGGAAAAAAAGGAATATACAATAAGTAAATATTTTAGGCCCGTGATCGCATTCTTTAAAAGATCCCGAACTCTCAAAAAGAAAGTATCGGAATCCCCAAAAGAAACTTCCGAAGATATAGTCCGGGATATTCCCGAAGAGATCAACGCAGTTCCTTCCGAAATAAAGAATATAAAAAAGGCAGATAGCGCCTCACTTGATGGTAAAAAAGAAAAGAATGCTTTTGATAAGCTTCGCTCTTTTGTTTTCGTCCTTTTTGTGATCGCAACCTCGGTCGGTCTGTATTTCTTCTGCACGAAAATGTTTGCGGCTGCACCCCTCTTGGATACAGATACGTATAAGCTCGGTCTTGTAACGACGCTTTATTTTATCTTCTATGCCGTTTTGCTTTCTATATACACAAAGATGCGAGCAACACCCGAAAAGAAGGTCACACACAGAATTTCGGGCGACGTAATGAAGATAGTTTCCTTCGTTTCGGTCTTGTATGCCGGTATCATTGCCGTGGAAAGCGTTCTTGCTGTCAATGCGGTCGCGCTGATCCCCTGGATACTTCGCGCTGTGACGGTTTATTTTACGGTTGCGATCGTGGTCGATCTGATCATAGCGTTTCTTAAGGGCGATCTTCTTAATGATATCGATTATCCGCTTTTGCCCGCATCCGAGAAGGACGGCGAAGGCGTTCTCGATTCAGATAGCGTAAAAGCAAGATTTTCTCTTAAGTCTATCTGGTCTATAAAATACGCGCTGCACCTTCTTCCCGGCATCGTTCTCGGTGTGGCCGCGGTGCTTTTCCTCTCAACGTCGCTGTTTGTTGTTCAGCCGGGCGAGAGGGCGGCGCTTTACCGCTTCGGTACGATCGATAGGGACGGGATCATTGAGCCGGGGCTCCACGTTAAGCTTCCTTGGCCCATAGATAAGGTTGACGTCTACGATGTTGACAGTATATCCACCATCAGGATCGGTTATGAAAACCCGACCGGTGTTGATTATCTCTGGACGATGTCTCACGGCGGAGAGGAATATCCCTTGCTTACAGGTAACGGCAACGAGCTTGTGGCGGTAAACATCAAGCTTGCGTATAAGATAAACGATCTTTACTCGTACGTGCATACTGCGACCGATCCGGAATCGGTGCTTTCTGCCGCGGCATATGAATCGATCATGAGACGGACAGTAAACACGACACTTGATGCATTTCTTTCGGTCGACAGAGCATCTCTTTCGGCCGATCTGAAGAATGAGCTTGGAGAATTCAGCAAAGCTCGCGAGCTTGGAATTGAGGTCGTTGACGTTATAATCGAAAACATCCATCCTCCTGTTGAGGTCGCCGACGTATATCAGGCGGTCATAACCGCATCGGTTGACAAGGAGACACTTATAACCCAAGCAAAGGGGACGGCGACAGAGGATGTCAATTATGCCGAGTATTATAAAGAACAGATAATAAATGACGCACTGACAAGACAAGCTGAGTCTGTCGGAGCTGCGACCGGAGAGATGGCGTATTACTACGCTGCGCTCGAGGCATACAAGGTCAATCCCGAATGCTTTAAGCTTACAAAATTCATCGACGTACAAGCTAAGCGTATAGCAGGAACGAAGGTATATTTCTTCTCTCCAAAGACAGAGCAATATATTGGTAGCTTTGTCATAGGCGGCACTTCAAAAGATGTTGTTGTGACCGATAATTAAAAAGAAGATAAGGGGTATCATATGAATAAATTTTTCAAATGGGCATTCGTTGCCGTGTTTGTTGTAATAGTTATCGCCGCGGGCTTTACTTTTACTGTAAAGGAAGGTTCGTGCGCGATGGTCTCCCGCTTCGGTGATATTGTTGCGGTCCACATGGATGCAGGACTTCATTTCAAACTTCCGTGGCCTGTTGACAAGGTCATAACTTACGATACAAGAAGTCAGTATCTCGATTCGGGCTATACCGAAACTATGACCAACGACAAGATAAATATCATACTTCAAACTTACCTTGTGTGGAACGTTAACGATCCCGCGAAGTTCCACACAAGCGTAAACAGTTATGAAAACGCTACCAAGTATTTAAATGATCTCGTTGCCAACACAAAAAACGGGGTAATGGGCAAATATGAGATGAAGTCGATAGTATCTACAGAGCTTGAAAACATCAAGATCGATGATATCGTTTCCGAGATAAAGCTCCAGGTGTCCGAGGCGGCGCTTGCAAACTACGGTATAGAGGTTCAGAGTCTTGATATAAAGCGTCTTGCGCTTCCCGATGCTAACCTCCAGAGCGTCTTTTCGCAGATGATGGCCGACAGACAGAAGATCGTATCTCAGTATACGTCCGAGGGCGAACGTGACGCGGGCATAATCATTGCCGAGGGCGAGACCGAGGCGGCAAGGATCGTTGCGGAAGGAACGATAAAGGCGGCTGAAATAGATGCAGAGACAGAAAAACAGATAGCTGAGATATACGGTGATGCTTACGACGAGAACTCCGAGCTGTTTATCTTCTTGAAGCAGCTTATCGCTCTTGAGAATTCTGTTGATGCAGATGACGTTATTATCATGAGAGAGGACGAGTCGCCTTTAGGTATACTTACCGGCGGCGGTATTGACGGGGAGGAAAAATGAACACAAGCAGAATGTTTGATGTTTTCTCCGGAATAATGTCCTACGTAATTAAATGCTTTAAATTAGTTGTCATTGCGGCTATAGTGCTCGTTATACTTTCTGGTATCTACCGTGTAGAGAGCAACGAGGTCGCATTGGTATTACGGTTCGGAAAGCTCGTGGGCGAGACTCAGGAGGAACAGATAAAAAAACCGGGACTTCATTTTGCTTTTCCGTTTTTTGTTGATGAAGTTATAAAAGTCCCTGTACAGACCGTGCATGAAAAAGAGATAATTACGCACTACGGTCTTGACGGGCGTATACTTGCCGATGTAAGATACAACGGCTACCTTCTCACAGGCGACAATAACACTATACTTATCAGAATAAAGGTAAAGTATACAATAGGCGATACTGTGAAATATGCTCTTTACAGTTGCGATCCCGACAGCGTTATAGACGGCGTGATAAGCTCTGAGCTTACGCATCACGTTGCGGGTATGACCATAGACGAGGTAATGACAACAGGAAAGGCGACACTTTCCCGCCAGACTCTTTCGGCTTCGCAAAAGGTTCTTGACGAGCTTGGAACAGGCATAGTTATATCGAATGTTGAGTTCACAGAGATCGTTCCTCCTACCCAGGTAATAGGAATGTTCAATCTTGTTACCGATGCCGCTGTGCAGTATGAAACAACGATCCAACTTGCAAAGGATATTGCGAACACGGGTATCATTGATGCACAAGCTTCCGCAAACAAGGTCGTTGAGGAAGCAAAGGTGAGACAATCGGAAGGAGTATCTGCGGCAAACGCCGAAATGGCTGAATTTTACGGCGTTCTTGAACAGTATAAAAAGAACCCCGAGGTTATTATAAACGGCACCTATAGCAAACGTATAGCCGAGATACTCAAAAAGAGCGGCGGAGTTATATACGTCAGCAAAAACGGTGAAGTTCCGAGATTGATATTGCCGTAAAGGAGGTATGTTGAAATGAAAAGCATTGATCATATTGCCGATGATGCAATAATAGAAGCGTCGCGCGATTATTTGTCAGACAGTGACAAGAAGCGCTTCGGACGCGAGATACTCAATCTTTTCGGTGCGCTCTCATTCCTTGCGGCGGGGTATATATACGGTAAGATCTTCGGTACACAGGATATCGTACAGGCAATGATCTATCTTTGCGGTGTGCTTATTATCGGTCTTCCTATCTTCTTTACTGCACTTAAGGGGCTTGTTTCCAAGAATATGGAATCCGCAATGGAGATACTTGTTTCCATCGCTATGGTCGTTACCGTGCTTGACGGACAGTTCGTTCTTGCGATACTTATTCCGGTCATACTTACGCTCGTTCATTTTCTCGAGGAGAAGAGTATTATGGGCGGCCGCGATGCCATTGAAAATCTCAAAGGAATGCAGGGCAACAGAGCTATACTGTTAAAAGACGGCGAAGAGATAGAGGTTGATGCAAAAACTTTATCTGTAGACGATTTTATCATGATAAAGCCCGGAATGGCTCTTCCTGTTGACGGAGAAGTGGTAAAGGGTCTTTCAAGCATAGACCAGAAATCGCTTACGGGTGAATCCACGCCTGCGGTCGTATCGGTCGGAGATACTGTCTTTGCGGGTACGGTCAATATTGACGGAAACATAACCGTTAAGGTCACGAAGGCATACGCAGATACGTCATTTCAGAAGATAGTAAAGCTTCTGGAGGATGCCGAAAAGATCTCAATGCCCGAATCGAAGATCGTTGACAAGTTCATGTTCTACTATATTCCGTTGACTCTTGTTATTGCTGTTCTTGTTTGGATATTTACGAAGGATATTTCACGCGCAGTGGCGATCCTTGTTGTCAGCTGCCCATGCGGACACATGCTTATAAATTCCGCTCCCATCATTGCGGCGCTTTCCAACGCCACAAAGCGCGGTATACTGATAAAGAACGCCGCATTTATAGAGCAGCTTGCGGAGAGCGATTATATTATTTTTGATAAAACAGGAACGATAACTAACGGTCAGCTTGAGGCGCAGAATTACGTACTTGAAGCTGCTTCCGATTATGAAGAGCTTATCTCGTGTGCTGCCGCTGTTGCCCATATGTCACTTCATCCCGTCTCAAAGTCGATAATCTCGCTTTGTAAGGATATCGAGTATGACCGCGAGTACAATATCAAAGAGCATATCGGAAAGGGACTGGAGGGCAAAAAGGGCGGCTCTGTGATATATCTCGGAAGCTATTCCTGGATAAAGTCTCTTGGATATGACGTGCCTGATAAATACGAGGACTTCGGTACTTGTGACTGGGTCGTAAAGGATGGAGTGGTTATGGGATGCCTTCTTTTCAAGGATTCTCCGAGAGAGGGTGCGGCATCGGTCATAAGCGAGCTTAAAGCTCTCGGTATCGGTACGACTACGATCCTTACCGGAGACAGACGTGCTTCTGCCGTGCGTATCGGACAGAGTGTAGGGGTCGATGAGGTCTTTTGTGTGCTTCTTC
>JAZNZQ010000286.1:0-5912 GCA_045595035.1 Eubacteriales bacterium
GATACCGACCGCCCCGCCTGCCTCGACCGTATCGCCGACCTCGACCTTTATCTCATCGAGGTTGGAGTACCAGGACTTAAGACCGAAGCCGTGGTCAACAACGACGCATCTGCCCGCGTAATCTGTCACGCCTGCGTAGATGACCTTACCGCGGTTGATAGCTGTAACGCTCTCGCCCGCCGCCATTACGTAGTAGCAGCCGTCGTTGCGGAACTTTTCGCCTGTTTCCTTAAGAGTTACCTTCTGACCGAATCCCGCGATAGCCGTAGAGCCCTTGCCGACACTTACGAAATCACCGTCGTTCCAGAGCCGTTCAGCGAGCCGGCTTGCGGCGATGGGCGCCATTGTAGACTTGTATGCCGCGAGCGCCGCCTCGCTTCTTGTCTGCTCGAGGTTTGCCTTGGAGTTTGTCCATGTGCGCTCAGCGAAGGTCTGCTCTCTTATAGTGAGGTTGATATCCTGCGAGAAGGTGTTGCCGTACTTTACGGTAAATACGTAGCTCTTGTTCTCAAGCTCCACCTTTATAGGAATGAGTGCGCGGACGTAGTCGCCGTCCTCGAAGAATACGGGTGTGAAATCGATAGAAGGGGTAGCCGAGAAGGATATCTTCGATACGTCGGAGACGTTCTTACCTGTGAGAACGACGAAATCTCCGGGAGCGATCTCGTTCTGAACGAGGTAGAATGCCGCACTTTCGGTAACGCTTATATCAAAATCGTACTTTGCCTCGCCGTGATAGTCTCTCTTGTCATCCTCGTACCACTTTGCCTCAAGAGAAACAGAGAGCTTCGCGCTCATGTCAAGCGAGAAGGTCGAGAGCTTTTCGTAATCGTCGTCAAAGAGGGTCTCGGTGCCGTTCATTATCTTGACACGGAGTGAATCGGGCGCGATATCGAATGTGAAATCAAGCGCACCGCCAAGCGCAACGTTGAGCTTGGAGTCGGAGGTCTTGATGCCTTCAAGCGAGGTGAACTTTCCGTCTGCTGTCTTATATTTCCAGCTCATATCGCTCGGTGCGACCGTCTTGTCGTAGACGTTGAGCTCGGGGGTGTTTGCCGCATCGTAGAGGCAGACCGCGTACTTACTTGAAAGGAACTTTTCAGCCGCCTTTGCCTCTGCCATGTAAGCGACACCGTCGGCATTGACGAAGTATACGTCATCGTCGAGCGAGAGATAATACTTGTGGTCGGCATCCTTGTTTGTCTTCGAGAGGTATGTTATCATAAAATAGTCTGCCGAGATAAGCGGATCGGGGAGCGAATCAAGCTTTGTCGCGCCGCTCTCAAGTGTCAGCAGTGAATCTATGATCTTGTCCTTGTCATCCTCTGCCGAGAGCGAGAATTCATTTCCGTCAAGGTCGAGGATCTTTACCTCGGTTATCTTTCCTGTCTCTGTGGGGGACTTTTCTGTCCAGAAGTAGCTTCCGATAGCAAGAAGTGTCGGAAGAATAAGCGCGATAACGGCAACAACTGCCCAAATCTTCTTTTTCATAGCGCAATAATCCTTTCATGTAGGTATATATAACTATTATACCTTTTTTTGTCACCAAAGTCAATACGGCAACAAAAAACAAATGGTCAATATATACAATGTAAAAAGCACAAATTCCCCATTGCTTTGCATATAGAACAGATGTATAATGTAATTGTAATATCATTATGATGGGGTGATTTTTATTTTTATTAAAAACGATTCCGGAATAAAAAGAGAGGAGCTTCGCACGGCGCTTGAAAGATCGCTTGACTTCAAGAATCTCAAAAAGGTTCTCATCATTCCCCCCGATTATACAAGAATGTATTCGGGTGCGGGAATGATAACCGAGATGTACTACGAGCTGCTCTCGGATACGTGCGAGGTCGACATCCTTCCTGCGCTCGGTACACATGAGCCGATGACACGTGAGGAGTGCAGGGCATTTTTCGGTGAGAAGATACCCTATGAAAAGATACTCGTTCATAACTGGAAGACCGACGTCGAAAAGATAGGTGTCGTACCCGGTGAATACGTTGCCGAGGTCAGCGACGGACTTGTTGACACGCCTGTCGACGTTGAGGTCAACAGAAGATTGCTCGACCCCACATACGACCTTATAATCTCGGTCGGACAGGTCGTACCCCATGAGGTGGTCGGCATGGCAAACTATTCAAAGAACATCTTCGTCGGTGTCGGCGGAAGCAGTATGATAAACAGCTCTCACATGCTTGGCGCATTCTACGGAATGGAGCGCATCATGGGCCGCGACTACTCGCCCGTGCGCAAAGTGTTTGACTATGCTCAGAAGCATTTCATTTCGCATCTGCCCCTGCTTTACGTGCTCACGGTCACGACGAACAAGGGAGACGAGGTAACGCTCCACGGACTCTATATCGGCGATAAGAGAGATATGTTCGAGCTTGCGGTCGCTCACAGCCGGGAGAAGAATCTCACCTACGTTGACAAGCCGCTTAAAAAGGTTGTCGTTTACCTTGATGAGAGGGAATTCAAGAGCACGTGGCTCGGCAACAAGGCGGTCTACCGCACGAGAATGGCAATTGCCGACGGCGGTGAGCTGATCGTTCTTGCCCCCGGTGTGAAAAAATTCGGTGAGGATACCGAAAACGACCGACTCATCCGCAAATACGGCTACGTCGGCCGCGAGAGGGTGCTTGAGCTTGTGAAAGAGAACGACGACCTGAAAGAAAACCTCTCGGTCGCGGCGCATCTTATCCACGGAAGCTCGGACGGCAGATTCTCGATAACCTATGCGACCGAGCATCTCTCACAAAAAGAGGTCGAGGGAGTGGCATTCGGATATATCCCCTATGCCGAGGCGGCGAAGAAATACGACCCGAAGAAGCTCGCAGACGGATTTAACACGGTCGATGGCGAGGAGATATTCTACATAAGCAACCCCGCGCTCGGACTTTGGTCATATAAAAAGTAAGGATAGAGCAAAATAATTAAAAACCTCTCTGACAAGCACATTTTACTAATATAATAACCGTGTAAAGATGAACAAAGCCAAATGGCTCCCTCCGGGAGGGAGCTGGCGCCGTAGGCGACTGAAGGAGAATGCGATTTTCAATAACTAAACTCATAATCACGCGAGCTCCTTCCGTCTTTTGCTACGCAAAATCCACCTCCCTCCCGGAGGGAGGCATAGAAAACATGAATCTTTCTTCTACATAAAAATTTACAATAAACAACAAAGGAAATATTATTATGAAAAAATCTAACATTGGAATGATCGGCGTTGCCGTTATGGGCGAAAATCTCTCGATGAACCTTCTCTCGAAGGGATTTTCGGTCTCGGTATATGACCGCGACCCCGCCGACGTTGACAGACTTGTAGAGGGACGCGCAAAGGGAAAGGCAATTTTCGGTGCGCATACACTTAAGGAATTTGCAGACTCGCTTGAAAAGCCGAGAAAGGTGTTTATGATGATAAAGGCGGGCGCGCCGGTCGATTCGACGATAGAAAAGCTGCTCGGCGTGCTTGAGGAGGGCGATATTATAATCGACGGCGGAAACTCGCACTTCCCCGACACTATCCGACGTTCAAAGATGCTCGAGGAAAAGGGCATCCACTACCTCGGCTGCGGTGTTTCGGGCGGCGAGGAGGGCGCGCTCAAGGGTCCGAGTTTGATGCCCGGCGGCTCGCGTGCGGCTTGGGATGCGGTCGCCCCCATCCTCCAAACGATATGCGCGCACACAGATGACGGCTCGCCCTGCTGCGACTACGTCGGTGAGGACGGCGCGGGACATTTTGTAAAGATGGTACACAACGGGATCGAGTACGGCGATATGCAGCTCATCTGCGAGGCGTACGCTCTTATGCGCGACTATCTCGGTATGAGTGCAGATGAGATCTCGGCGGTGTTTGCTGAGTGGAACCGCGGTGAACTTGACAGCTACCTTATCGAAATTTCGGCAAAGATACTCGCATACAAGGACGAGGACGGTTCTCCCATCGTTGACAAGATACTCGATACCGCGGGACAGAAGGGTACGGGTAAGTGGACAGGTATCGCGGCACTTGATGAAGGCGTGGCGCTCACGCTTATCGGTGAGGCGGTATTCTCAAGATGCCTCTCCGCGATAAAGGAAGAGAGAGTTGCGGCATCAAAGGTGCTCACGGGTCCGAGCGTAAAATTTGAGGGAGACCGTGAGGCGTTTATAGCCGATATCCGCGATGCTCTCTATATGTCCAAGATAATCTCCTACGCGCAGGGCTACGCGCTCCTTCGTGCGGCGGCAAAGACATATAATTGGAACCTAAACTACGGCGGCATCGCGCTTATGTGGCGCGGCGGCTGTATAATTCGAAGCGTGTTCCTCGGCAAGATAAAGGAAGCGTTTGACAACGATCCCGATATCACGAATCTTCTTCTTGACCCCTATTTCAAGGAAGCGACCGTACGCTGTCAGGCGGGACTTCGCCGTGTTGCGGCATCGGCTATGATGGCGGGAGTTGCCGTGCCCGCATTCGCGTCGGCACTCTCCTATTTTGACGGATACAGAAGCGAGAAGCTTCCCGCAAACCTGCTTCAGGGACAGCGCGATTACTTCGGCGCGCACACATATGAACGCCTTGATGCTCCGCGCGGAAAATTCTTCCACACCAACTGGACGGGCGAGGGCGGAAACACCTCGGCGTCTCAATACAACGCTTGATCACGGAGGACGATATGAAAGAATTACGTAAGAATTGCAAATACGCACTCGTTGTTCCCACAAGTATGGGAGTACGCATCACACCGCCCGACGGACAGCCGGTCGGCTCGGGCAATATGTATATGATGCAGGCGACAAGCGCAGAGACCAACGTCGCAAGCATCGCATCCTACCTTGGGCTTCCCGTAAAGGTGCTCACCACCTTCGTTAAGGACAGCCCTATCGCACGCTTTATCAAGAGCGACCTCCGTGCACGCGGCATGGAGTATGAGGGCAAGGAGGTCGAGCAGGGCGGTCCATGGGGATACCGCCATCAGTTCAACATCGCCGACAGCGGATACGGTATGAGAGGTCCGTCGGTGCTCAATGACCGTGCGGGTGAGGTCGGAAGAACGCTCAACGTAAAGGATTTTGACCTCGAGCGCATCTTTGGAGAGGAAGGCGTACAGATGCTTCACCTCTCGGGTCTTGTAGGCGCACTCTCGCCCGAGACAAGCGAATTCTGCTTACAGCTTGCACGCGAGGCAAAGAAATACGGCACGCTCATCTCCTTTGACTTAAACTACCGTGCATCCTTCTGGCGCGGCAGAGAAGCCGAGCTTCGTGCCATATTCTCCGAGATAGCTTCGGTCTCCGACGTGCTTATCGGTAACGAAGAGGACTTCCAGCTCTGTCTCGGTGTAAAGGGACCCGAGGCGGGCGGCAAGGATATAGAGGCGAAGATAGATTCCTTTAAGGAAATGATCGAGCGCGTGCGCGCAGAGTATCCGAATGCATCGGTCTACGCGACAACGCTTCGTGAGGTCGTAAACGCAAACGAGCACAAGTGGGGCGCCATCATGTACGCGGGCGGAGAATGGCACATCGAGCCGCTTCGTACCATCCGCGTGCTTGACCGTATCGGCGGCGGCGACGGCTTTGTCGGCGGTATGCTCTATTCGATCCTTCGCGGATTCGAGCCATCCGATTGGGTCAAATTCGCTTGGGCGACCGGTGCTATGGCGACGACCTTCCTCACCGACTACGCACAGCCCCAGAGCGAGGATCAGGTCTGGTCTGTCTGGGCGGGCAACGCAAGAGTTAAGAGATAAAAAGGGAATAGATAGGGCGGGGGTTCTACTCCCGCCGTATTGTCAGATTTATTTTATTCAACGGCGGCACCAAGGCACCGCCCTGCAGATAAAATAAAACGGTTTGCATGGATGTTATATCCATGCGAACCGATTGTTTGCCTTCTCCAGCGGAGAAGGGGGGCCGCT
>JAZNZQ010000287.1:0-4949 GCA_045595035.1 Eubacteriales bacterium
TGATCGGAGTCGAACCAACAACCTGCTGATTACAAATCAGCTGCTCTGCCATTGAGCCACACCAGCATCGACGTTACTTTACACTACTGCGTTTAAGTCGGAGGCCAAGCGGTCTTAGGAAGACAATTAGGAAAACCAACTCCTTGGCACACAGAACGACATGGCTACGATCCGACTTTACAAAACGCTCGAGCGCGAGAGATTCGTGCGTGTCGAGGTATATGACAAGGACGGCAAGACCGCATGGAGCCATATTATACAGCTGTAAAATTTTCTAAAAATATTTTTTTAAAAAAGTATTGACAAACCCATATTGTTGTGCTATAATGATTGACGTTGCGAAACGCAGTAGTGTAAAGTAACGTCGATGCTGGTGTGGCTCAATGGCAGAGCAGCTGATTTGTAATCAGCAGGTTGTTGGTTCGACTCCGATCACCAGCTCCAATAAAAATGCAGAAAAAGCGTAAAGCTTTTTTTGCATTATATGGGGGAATTCCCGAGCGGCCAAAGGGGGCAGACTGTAAATCTGTTGTCAGTGACTTCGGTGGTCCGAATCCACCTTCCCCCACCAAACAAAAAACCAGACCAATAGGTCTGGTTTTTTGTTTGCGTGAGGGGAAAATCGAAAGTGGATTCTAAAATCCCGTGTCCATCGCGTAGCGGGACAAAAAGGTCACGGTGTGACCTTTTTAGGGCGTGGACTTTATGTGTTGCTATACATCCCGAACCGATACGAGCGTGAGCCACCCAATAGGGTCAGTTTTTTGAAAAACAGTTAAAAAATACATCAAAATAGTCAAAAAATCCATGGACAGACCGAAATATTTGTTATATAATACATAAAAGACCCATGTTGTAACATTAAAGAACCACAAAATATAAGGAGAAAGTGCAATGAAAAAACAAACAAAGATCATATCATTGTTCCTTGCGCTTATAACGGTACTCGGAACACTTGCATCATGCAACTCGCCCCCTTCGGGTGAAGAGCCCTCCGTGACAACGGCAACCCCCGCCACACCTGACAGCACGGGGGCCCCCGATACAACAGATCAAGGCAAGATCAACCACGATGCGTCGAAGGAAGAAAAGGTCTTTCCGGATCTTCCCGACGTGAGATATGACGGATACGAATACAGAATACGCTGCGTAGGTAGCCAGCGCTTACACTGGGAAACTCTCGGAATCGACGCCGAGGTAAAGACCGGCGAGCCGATAAACGACACTGCGCTTGAGCGTAACAACAGTATCGAAGAAAAATACGGAATAAAAATAGTCATGGTAGAGGGCGAGGACGTCGCAGGATCGGTCATTCAAGCAGTCCTTTCCCAAGTGGACGAGTTTGACCTCGCTGTCGCTCCTATAAACACGATCGGTTCGGTCGCGCCCAAGAGTGTATACGATATCAAGCAGGTTCCTCATATAGATCTCACAAAGCCTTGGTATGACCAGAATTTCAACAAGGAGGCATCGATCGGAGGCAGACTTTATGCTATGACGGGCGACCTTCTTATCAATGATGATAACGGAACATGGTGCGTTCTTGTAAACAAGGACATTGCCGAATCCCACAACATAGAAGGGATATACGATCTCGTATTCGACGGCAAGTGGACTCTTGACAAGGCGTATGAGCTTGCAAAGCTTGTAACAAAAGAAGACTCGGGCGACCAAAAAATGGACTATAACGACGTTTGGGGATTTGTAACAGAGGCGTATAACGGATATGCAATGATCGCATCGACGGGCGAAAAGATAGCGAACAAGAATTCCGATGACCTTCCCTACCTTACGGCAGGCACCGAGAAATTCCAGAACGTTTTTGAAAAAGCGGTAAAAATACTCGGCGACAAATCGGTCGTCGCATTCCCCAACGACTGGTGGTTCGACGATCCGAACTGGGAGAACCCCTTCAAGGAAGGAAGAGGTCTCTTTGTCATGGCAGGTCTTTATGACCTTGACGAGGTTCGCGGACTTGAGGCTGACATCGGCGTGCTTACAATGCCAAAATACGATGAGAGTCAAGAGGTCGCATACAGCCCGGTAACAGTCAGCAACTTCACAGTAAGCTATATTCCGATAACGGTCGAAGACCTCGAAAGAACGGCGGTCATTACAGAAGCGCTGTACGCAGAGTCGAGATACACGACAAGAGTCGCATTCTATGAGACAACTCTCAAGAGCAAGTATTCTCCCGATGCGGAGACCAAGCTCGTCCTCGATAAGGTGATCGAAAACAGGACCTTCGACCTCGGTGCTATCTACGGTTGGGGCAGCGTTATCGCTAAGCTCCGCACACTCATGGAGTCCCGCACACCGACCTTTGCTTCCTCTTGGAAGAGCATGGAGCGAGTAGCCGAAAGAGCTATGAACCAGACGGTCAAGGCATTCCAAAAAGCAGAAAACGTAGGCTGATAACAACACACAAAAAATACCTGCTCAATGAGCAGGTATTTTTTATTCCGCTTGATAAAGAAAAAGCTAATCTTACTACCAAAATCCAATATAAAAAAATGTATAAAAACAGTCCCAAAAAAGACATTGACTTTGTGAGGTGCAAATCATAAAATTAACTCAAAGCAATAAGCAACTACATATAGGAGGCTATAAAAAATGGCAATATTAAGAGATAAGCTGTGGATGTTCGGTGTAAGACCGCACCAGGACGATATCTGGTTCAGAAAAGAGATCACAGACCGTGAAAGATTCAGAAGCCGTATCACTCCCGGTGAGGCGGCGCTTATGCTCGACATTCCGAACGTAATGATGATAAACTGCGAGGGCGAGCCGGTTCCTTATTCCGAGGATGCATACGGCTATGCCGAGAGTTTTATCACAATGGACAAAGTCCTTTGGGGCGCAACCGGCTCTGATGGTTTCAGAATCGGCAACGAGGAAAAATTCATCTGCGATCTTGCGGAAAAGTATCCCAACATCTGCGGTGCATTTTGCGATGACCTTCTCAGCTCTGACAGCAAGCTTCCATTCGATGAGCGAAAAGAAAAGCATCTTAAGATCGTCAATGATATAAGAGCAGGACTCAGAGGTGCCTGCCGTCCGATGGAGATACACGCCGTGTATTACTTCAACGCAGCGGACAGAGTAGCTCCCGAGGTAGTAGAAAAGCTTGATGTACTTTCTCTTTGGACGTGGCACAACGAAGATCTCGATCATATAGAGGACAATTTTGCCACAGTCGAGAAGAATTTCCCCGGCAAGAGAAAAATGCTCGGTATTTATATGTTTGACTTTTCCGCAGGCATCCCGATCCCTCTCGACAGAATGGAACACCAGTGCGAATTTGCACTCAAGATGCTAAAGGAAAAGAAGATCGAGGGTATCATCATCGAGTGCAATGCAGAAATGGGCATCGGTCTTCCCAGCGAGCTTTGGGTCCGTGAATGGATAAAAAAGGTAAAGAATGACGTTATCCCTGACTAAAATAAATCAAGGAGGTACTCAAAATGAGAATTTTCAAAAGAATTTCAGCACTTTTTCTCGCGCTTGTAATGATGCTAGGCATGCTTGCATCATGCAACGATAACACCACGCCTGTTACAAACACCCAGGACACTACATCAAGCCCCGACACCACTGATACGCAAGAACCAAGTCAGGGCAACATTGATGCCTCCAAGGAGGAAAAGATTCTTCCCAACCTTCCTGACGTAAGATATGACGGATATGAGTACAGAATCCGTTGCAAAGGTGACACGCTCTACTGGCCCACACTCGGTATTCATGCCGAGCAGAAGACAGGTGAGCCGATAAACGATGCCACACTCGAACGCAACAATTTCATTCAAGAAAAGTACGGTGTCACCATTTCCACCATTGAAGGTGACGATGTTAAGGGCGCAGTAACACAAGCAGCTCTCTCCCAAGTAGATGAATTTGATATAGCTATCATCCCCATGACCGGTATCGCATCGGTCGCGCCCAAGTACGTATACGATTTCAAGCAGCTTTCTCACATAGACCTCACAAAGCCGTGGTATGACCAAAACTTTAATAAAGAGGTTTCTATCGACGGCAGACTTTACGCAGTAACCGGCGACCTCGTTATAAACGATGATAACGGAACTTGGACAACAACCTTCAACAAAACACTTGCGGGAAAATATGAGGACATTCCCAATCTTTATCAGCTTGCACTTGACGGTGCCTGGACACTTGATAAGCTTTATGAGTATGCAAAGATAGTTGCAGACGATATTACCGGTGACCAGGTAATGGATGAGCTTGACCGTTGGGGTTATCAGAACGAAAGCTTCAATGCATATGCAATGATTGTCGCTTCGGGTGAGAAGATCGCCTCTAAAGACGAAAACGATATCCCCTATCTTACAGCGAACACTGAAAAATTCCAAGATGTTCTTAAGAAATCGGTTGAGATATTCGGTGATAAATCGGTCTCCTTATGCTATGAGGATTACCAAGACAAATACGGAGCAGGAAACTACGAATTTTTCCAGAAAGCATTCACCGAAGGCAGAGTACTTTTTAAGATAGGTGGACTTTACGACCTCACGGTAGCGCGTGATATGGATGATGAAACAGGCGTACTTCCTATGCCCAAGTACGATGAATCGCAACCTTCAACAAAAAACCCCCTCACGTTCGGCAACGCAACCTGCGTAGTTATTCCGATAAGCATTGCAGACGTTGAGAAAACAGCGATTCTCACAGAGGCAATGTTTGCTGAATCGAGATATAAGACAAGAATCGCTTTCTATGAAACAACACTTAAAAAGAAGTATTCCCCCGATGAAGAAACAAAGCTCGTTCTTGACCAGGTTATCACAAACAGAACATATGACCTCGGTGCCATCTACGGTTGGGGCGGAGTAGTCGGAAGGGTGCAATCCCTTATGCAAAATCGCAACCCCAACTTTGCTTCCACATGGAAGAGCCTTGAGCGAGTTGCAACAAGAGCTATGGAAACGACG
>JAZNZQ010000288.1:0-3605 GCA_045595035.1 Eubacteriales bacterium
CAAGCCCCTTTTGTTTATAGAAGATCTCAAAATTCATATCATCACCTAAACAAGTATATCACGCAAAATAAAAAATAGCAATATTTTTATATAAAAACAGCAAAATATATATATTTTATGTAAAAATATTGTGATAGAATACAATTGTATGTTTTTTATTTTAAGAAAGGATAAATCAAAATGAACAAAGAAAAATTTAAGGGCATATTCCCCGCGCTCCTCACACCCTTCACTTCCGACGGAAAGGTAGATGAAAAGGCACTTGAGGCGCTTATCAACTACAACCTCGCAAAGGGCATCGACGGCTTTTACGTAAACGGAAGCACTGCAGAAAGCTTTCTTATGGAGGACGCTGACCGCGAGCTCGTTTACCGTCTCTGTGCTAAGTACGCGAAGGGCAAGTGCACGCTTATTGCACAGGTTGGCGATATGTCTGTCGCAAAGGCGATAAAGTACGCAAAGCTTTGCGAAGAGCTCGGATATGATGCCATAAGCTCTGTTACCCCCTTCTATTTCAAATATTCGTCCGAGCAGATAATCGACTATTATCTCTCGCTAGTTAACGCTTGCAACCTCCCCATGTTCATCTACTTCATCCCCGCTCTTGCAGGTGCCGTTCTTGACAACAACGTATTCGACACACTGCTTAAGGATGAGCGCGTAATGGGCGTCAAGTACACAAGCAACGATTTCTTTACGCTTGAGCGTCTGAGAAGCAAGTACCCCGACAAGATCTTCTACAACGGCTACGATGAAATGTGCCTCTCGGGTCTTGCAATGGGTGCCGACGGCGCTATCGGAAGCACATACAACCTCATGGCAGAAAAGTTCGTTGAGATCTACCGCCTTGTAAAAGAGAGCAAGTGGACAGAAGCGCTCGCAGTTCAGCACAGAGCAAATGATGTTATCTCCGCGCTTGTCGGCGGCGTTGACGTAAAGGCATCGCTTAAGTTTGCCATCTCCGAGCTTGTAGGTATCGATATGGGGCTCTGCCTGCCTCCTCAGACCGATGTTCCCGAGGCGTGGAAGAAGAATTTTGTAGCTGAGTTCGGCAATGAATTCAAAAGAGTATAAGAGGTAAAAATGATAACACGTTATACGGTCGCACGCGACGACGGCATATACGAAGCGTGGCCCGATCTTGTAAAGAATTCACGCGGTGAGCTTATCTGCATCTTTACCGAGTGCAAATTCCACCTTGACCGCAAGGGCGTTTCACTCATGATGACAAAGAGCTATGATAACGGCAAGACCTGGACACCCAAAGAGGTGTTTGTAAAGTCTCCCGACGATATTTACACATACAACTGCGCAAGAATAAGCAAGCTCTCAGACGGACGGCTTGCCGTCATATGCGATATCGGTATAGATATGGCGGGCAAGGACGAGTCTCTTGTTTCCGAGCAGCACGTGTGGTTCTCGTCGGATGACGGCGACACATGGGAAGGACCTTTGGTCATTCCCTTTCGCGGTATCGTTCCCGACAAGTATCAGATACTTTCAAACGGACGTCACATCTTCGGCATCCACAGAGCGAATGACATCGGTAAGCTTGAGCAGTACGCTTACTACAGTGATGACGGCGGCAAGACATGGAATGAGACTCTCGTCGCATACGATCCCGCGCTCAAGCTCTGCGAGGTAAGCATCGTTGAGGTAAAGCCCGGCACGCTCGTTGCGTTCATGCGCGAGAATTCCAAGCTCGGACTTCCCTGCAAAAAGGCGATCTCCTACGACTACGGCACAAGCTGGGAGGGCATCTACGACACGAACATCGAGTGCTGTCACAGACCTGTCGTCGGCTTCTATGACAAGGACAAGCTGATGATGACCTACCGATATTCCCAGGGTGGGCTTGCAAAGATGCACGACAGATTCCAGAATCTTTTCTGCGCCTTCTTTGACACTGATGCCGCGCTTGCAAAGGAGCTTGCTGACAACAAAACGCGCATCTTCCCTCTCCATTACGACAGAAGCACGATGGCGGACACGGGGTACTCAGGTTGGGTACGTCTTGACGACGGCAGCTTCTACGTTGTAAACTACACGGTCGATGATGCGCCCAAGGCGTATATCGTCGGCTATTCCTTCACTCTTGATGACGTAATTATCGAGGCGTAATATGAAGGCAAAGATGTATCCGCTTCTACTCTCGCCCGCAGCCAAGGACTATCTATGGGGCGGCGGGGGTCTTAAGTCAAACTATAACAAAAAGATTGATATCTCTCCCTTGGCTGAGACCTGGGAATGCTCATGTCATCCTGACGGAGAATCTGTCATCGCGAACGGCGAGCTTTCCGGGAAGACACTAACTTCTGTTCTTCTTGATAATCCCGAGTGGATGGGAGAGCGTCACGATATAAAGCGCGGTTTCCCCATTCTCTTCAAGCTCATCGATGCCAAGCAGGCACTTTCTGTACAGGTGCATCCCGATGACAGCTACGCTCTTGCAAACGAGAATCAGCTCGGCAAGACCGAGATGTGGTATGTGCTTGATGCAAAACCGGGAGCCGAGCTTGTATACGGATTCAAAAATAAGATCGACCGCGAAACACTCATATCATCTGCCAAAGACGGCACGATAACAGAGCACCTTCGATCTGTTAAAGCAGAGCGAGGCGACGTATTTTTCATCACACCGGGTACAGTCCACGCGATAGGCGCAGGCCTTACCATCGCGGAGATACAGGAAAGTTCAAACGTCACCTACCGACTCTACGACTACGGCAGACGCGACAAGGACGGAAAGCTTCGCCCGCTTCATCTTGAGCGTGCGGCAGAGGTCACTGTGCTTGAAGCAAGCGATGACCCGAAGGATGCAAAAAAAGAGACCTTTATGCTCGGAACATCAAAGTGCGAAACGCTTGCCTCCTGCAAGTATTTCACCACAAAGAAGATAATCCTTTCTCAAAACTACGAAGATAAGGTCGATAACACCTCATTTGTCGTTTTTTTCTTGGCAAATGGAGAGGCAAACCTCACGTATGACGAAGGCGAGATGAAATTGTGCAAAGGTGACACAGTCTTCCTTCCCGCAAATATGGGAAGCATCACACTCACAGGCGAGTGCGAGCTTTTAAAGATAATATGCTGATACAAACGGCGTCCTTTTCAGGACTCCGTTTTGCATATCTTTTCGTATTGATTGTAAATCGTGTTTTTGTGCTTTTTCGCATTGAGAAAATGGAATTTTGTGCTAAAATAAGCTTGTACTGAATTAAGGAGGCATATCACCATGATGTACGAAGGAACAACTGCAAAAGACATACGTATCGCTTATATCGGCGGCGGCTCACTTGGCTGGGCTTGGACGCTTATGCGCGATCTTGAAAAGGCGCAAGACCTTTCGGGCACTGTTTGCCTCTATGATATAGACGAAAAAGCGGCTATCGATAACGCGGAGATCGGCAACACGCTCGACACGTCTCACTGGAACTACGTTGTGAAAAGATCTCTCGGTGAAGCGCTAACGGGTGCCGATTTTGTTGTGTACATTATGAGCGGTAGCTTTGTTCAGCGTGGCGAAAACGCTGTTTTTGATAAGTTTACCCGCGCAAAAGCAGCGTTAGAAGCAGGTGCTGACGCAGTGTTGGGGCTTCCCCAGA
>JAZNZQ010000289.1:0-6541 GCA_045595035.1 Eubacteriales bacterium
TGACAAACTACGCAGAAAACGTTCTCGGTATCTATTTCAGACGTAAGAACATCGAAGGCGAATGGTCGGGCGGTGCTATGTACTATTTGCAGGACGGTGTCGGCAACTATTCGTACAAAAATCAACATGGTGAAGCAACACTTAAAAAGCCGGGTAGGATCCTTGCAGTTCTTTTCTGTATCTTCACAATGCTTGCTTCCTTCGGTATCGGAAGCATGGGTCAGGTAAATAAGATCGTTGCAAACGTTGCCGCGGCTTTTGACGTAAAGGCACTTTCAAGCATCAATGTGTTTGGTGAGGTTTCACTTTACAACATTATCCTCGGCGTTGTAATCATGATACTCACGGCCGTTATCACTCTCGGCGGTGTAAAGAGAATCGCAAACGTTGCAGAGAAGATCGTTCCCTTTATGGTCGTGCTCTTTGTCGCAGGAAGCTTGGTCATCATCGGTATCAACTATAAGGCAATTCTTCCCGCATTCAAGGCAATCTTCGTTAACGCATTTGCTCCCGAGGCATTTGTCGGCGGCGGTATCGGCGGAGTTATCGTTGCTATGACAAACGGCTTCAAGCGCGGCGTGTTCTCAAACGAGGCAGGTCTTGGTTCGTCGGTCATGGTACATTCCAATTCGAGCGTAAGAGAACCCGTTAAGCAGGGTATGTGGGGTATCTTTGAGGTGTTCGCGGATACAATGGTCGTATGTACAATGACAGCGCTCGTCGTTCTTACGTCGGGCGGCCTCAACGGCGGTGTGTTTAATGCCGAAACCGGTGAGATCATGGCCGGATATACAGATGCAACTCTTGTCGGAGGCGCGTTCAACCAGATATTCTCCTGGGGTAATATCGGTTCTAAATTTGTTGCTATCGCAATGTTCCTCTTTGCGTTTACAACGGTGCTTGGTTGGTCGCACTACGGCTCCAAGGCATGGGAATATCTTTTCGGTGCAAAGACTACCGTCATATTCCGCATAATCCACGTTATCACGATCATCTTCGGTGCAGTGCTTACATCCTCGCTTGCATGGGATATCTCGGATACCTTCAACGGACTTATGATGATCCCCAACTTGATCGGTGTTCTCTTTATGATCCCGCTCGTTGTTAAGATCACAAAGAATTACGTCGACCGCAGAGTAAAGCACAAGGACGTCGCTCCCATACTTTCCTACGATCCCAAGATACAGGCAGAGCAGGAAAAGGGACTTGATGAAGAATAATTAAAAAGAAGCACCTTTGGGTGCTTCTTTTGCTTGACAAAACGGGTATAAAATGGTAATCTATCATAGAACGAGGTGTTTGTATGATAAAAACAATGATAGATTTTAAGCGCTTTTCGCTTGATGATAAAAATCTATATGAAAAGTATTTTGCAAAGGACACATGCCGTCGCGGGTGCGAGTTTTCGTTTGCTAATATGTATCTTTGGGGAAGACAGAATCTCGCCGCGCTTCACGGGCATATCGTGATGTTCTCGCAGTTTGACCGAAGGACGGTCTATCCTTTTCCGATCGGGGATGGGGACAAAAAGGCAGTGCTTGATGCGATAATTGAGGATTCCGAGGCAAGAGGCATCCCCTGCCGTATAACCGGTATGTGTGAGGGAGCAAAGGCAGAGCTTGATGCACTCTATCCCGGAAAATTTCGTTTCCATTCGGACGAAGGGAGCTTTGACTACGTTTACGCAATAGACGATCTTGCGGAGCTCTCGGGCAAAAAATATGACGGTAAACGAAATCATATATCAAAATTCAAGGCAGCTTGCCCTGATTATGTTTGTGAGCAAATAAACGCCGACAACGAAGCGGCGGTGCTCGAGATGCTGGAAAAATGGTACGCAGACAAGATGGAGAAGAATCCCGATTCGGATTTCCACATGGAGAGGGCGGCGCTGAAAAGGGCAATACGCGACAGGGAAGCGCTTGGAATGGAGTCGCTCGTTATAATGCACGGCGGCGAGGTCATGGCGCTAACGCTTGGAAGCTTCCTTACCGATGATACGCTCGACGTACAGTTTGAGAAGGCGCGCACCGATGTTCAGGGCGCATATCCTACGGTGAATTGTGAATTCGCAAAATACATAAGGGCAAAATACCCCGAGGTGAAATATCTTGACCGCGAGGAGGATATGGGGCTTGAGGGGCTTCGCAAGGCGAAAAAGAGCTACCACCCGCATCATATGATAAAGAAATATTGGGCCTGTCTTCTTGAAGACGGATGCGATTATTAAAAAATATCGGTTGCTTAAAGCAACCGATATTTTTTAGTCTATGCAATTTTTGTGATTTGCGGTTTTGAAGAGCTCGATCCACACGTCATGATGCGCCTCGCAGTCGAGGTAATGCGCGAAGCGGTGGTTCTGTCTGTCGGTAGCCTCGGGGGCAAACGCATCGGCTATGCAACCGGTATAGTTCTCGCGCATGGACTCGCAGAATTCGTGCCATCCTTCACGCCAGCTGCCGTCGAGCATTTCTTTTTTGCGCTCTTCAAACTCACAAAGTATTTTTTCTTTCGCTTCGCCCTTTGTGAATTCTATGCCCGTCGCGGTATTAACGATGGGAGTAAAATCTATCTCGTGGGTCTTGGTGTCATAATGTACCGTAAGCATATTGTTCCAGAGAGGGCTGTCCTTGAATTTGGAAAAATGGAAGTTGCCTTGACCGTAGAGAAGATGAGTTCCTTCGTATTTTTCGTAGCAACCGATACAGTGGCTGTGCTGACCGATAACCACGTCTGCGCCCGCACGCGCCATCGCGCGAAATACCTTTACAAGTCTGGGGGAAGGATACTGACACATCTCTTTTGCGCCGTGGTAGAGGACGATAACTCTGTCGGCGCTCTTTTTTGCTTCTCTTATATCGTCGAGCGTGTCTATGATATCAAAGGGACGGGAGCCCATTCGATTCTCAAGCGCATAGGAATATTCGTGCTCGCAGACTGCGATGAAGCAGACCTTTTCGCCGTCCTTTTCGACTACATAGTTCTTTCTTGAGTCATCGTAATTATCGCCGAATCCCGTGTAGGGAATGCCGACCTTCTCAAGTGTAGCAATAGTGTCGCGCACGCCCTCGCATCCATAATCGAAGATATGGTTGTTGCTAAGTCCCATAAGGTTTACACCAAGCGCCTTCATGACCTCGGCGGTCTCGGGACAGGCCTTAAGGGCGGGACCGAATTTATCTATTGCCGCTTCACTGTCGGTGAGTGCACATTCGAGATTTACAAAGGTGACGTCGTTGCCGCGGAAAAGGGAAACGGAATCGCCGAAAAGAAGTTCAATGTTCTTTTCTTTGAAAAGAGGATTGGTTACTGCCGTGGGTGAGAGGTCTCCCAAAAGAAGTGTTTTCATAGTAGTTCCTTTCTATATTTTCTTCCATGTTTTTGGGCTGAAAAGAATGAGCACGGGGAGTATTTCAAGTCGTCCGATCAGCATCGTAAGCGTGAGAACGATCTTTGATAAGACACTGTATCCTGCATAGCTTGCATAAGGTCCGACCGCTTCAAATCCGGGACCTATGTTCGAGATGCAGGCAAGTACGGCGGAAAAGTTACTGAAAAAGCCGTGTTCTACCACATAGGAGCCGGCATCGGATGCGACAACTATCATTTCTCCGTTGATAGGGTCGAATGAAAGCAAGAACATTGCAGCAACAAGAATGAAGAAATAAAGTGTAATAAAGGCAAATACACTGTTTATCGTTTCTTCTTCAAGTGATTTGTCTTCAAATTTGGCTTTTGGAACGTATCTCGGGTTGATAAGCTTTCTGACATTTATGTATGCGCCTTTGAGCGCGATAACTATTCTTGAGATCTTAATTCCGCCCGCAGTAGAGCCGGCCATTGCGCCGATGAACATAAGCAAAATAAGTGTTGTTGTGGCGGGCATTGGCCACATATGAAAATCCGTAGTTGTGAATCCTGTAGTCGTTAAAATTGATGCGACCTGGAATAATGAATGTCTGAATGCTTCTTCGGTCGTGTAGATCTGCGGAAAGACGTCAAAGCGTCCTATAAGACTGAAGAATATGAGTGCGACCGCTGAGACCACCAGAAGAAGATATGTCTTGAATTCCTCGCTCTTGAATATTTGCTTTATCTTTCCGATGAGTATAAGATAATACAAGCTGAAATTGATACCAAAGAGAATGAGGAAGGTTGCAACTACATATTGCGAAAAAGGATTAAAAAGCTCCATACTGCCCGGGATAAATCCAAATCCGCCCGTACCCGCACTGCCGAATGCGGCGAGAAGACTGAAGAAGAACTGTTCATTCTCATATCCCGCGATGGGCTTGTCAAGCATGAGTATAATGACCTCAAGCACGGTCATACCGAGATAGATGAGGTAAAGGATCCTCGTCGTTACCTTCATCTTGGATACTATCTTACCGACCTGAGGACCGGGGCTTTCTGCACGAAGCAGATGCATCGATGAGCCCTCGTTGCTCTCGGGAATGAAAATAAGTACGAATACGAGTATTCCCATGCCGCCTATCCAATGAGAGAAGCTTCTCCAAAAGAGAGAGGAATGAGAAATGACGGTGATGTCGGTTATGATGCTGGAACCCGTCGTGGTGAATCCGGACATGATCTCAAAGCAGGCATCAACATAATTCGGTATATCGCCGTTTATCACAAATGGGATGGCACCGAAAAGCGTCATAACTATCCACACAAGCGCGGTCAGCGCAAAGCCCTCTTTTTGATAAAGGGTGTTTCGATCGGGCTTGGGGCGTTGCAGAAGTATTCCTATAAGTGCCGAGATAACGATAGGAACGATGAAGGCGACTACGTTTTTCGGCGGTTCATTGTAAATTATACTTACGACAAGAGGGGCGAGCATGAGAATGCTTTCAAGTATCATTATCTTGCCGAGTATTTTTCCGAGTTTTTTGTAATTCATTTTTATCTCCGATCTACTCGATAATATCCGTCAGATCGTCAAAGTTTTTGTGGGTGGTAACAACAATGACGTTATCTCCGAATTTGATGCAATCGTTACCTCCGGGAATTATTACCTCGTTGTGGCGTATGATGCACGCAATAAGGCAGTTTTCCTTTATCTTAAGATCCTTTAGCGGCTTTTCGTAGATGCGCTCCTGCTTCTTCGCAAAGAATTCAAGCGCCTCGACCTGTCCGTTAACAAGACGGTAAAGTGTGAGCACGTTGCTTCCTCTTGTATTTGCGATAGCACGGATGTAGCTGATTATTCTGTTGGCTACAATGCCCTTGGGAGAGACGTTGTTGTTGATGCCGAGCTCATCGAGCATATAGTATAGGTCGTCGCTCTTTATTTTTGTGATGGTCTTTTTGACCTTCATTTTGTTGGCAAACATCGAAACGATCATATTCTCCTCGTCGATGTCGGTGAGCGCAACAAATGCATCCATCGCCTCGATGCCTTCCTCGATGAGAAGGTCGTGCTGTGTGCCGTTGCCGTGTATGACAGTGACGCGGGGAAGGTCGTCTGCCAGCTCCTCAGCCGTCTTTTTGTTGCTTTCTATAAGCTTTATCTTATACTTCTTTTTCGATAGCTCGTCGGCAAGATAATATCCTATCTTATTTCCGCCTACTATCATTATGTTCTTGAGCGGAGAGCTTACTAGGTCGACCTCGGAAAGAAAATCGCGAAGAGATTTTGCATCGGCTGTGAGGTGTATTCTATCTCCCTCTTCGATCGTAAAGTTACCTGTCGGGATAATGACCTCCTGCCCTCTTTGCACCGCGCAGATAAGCACCTTGGTATTGAGCTTCTTTCCGAGAGAAATGAGCGTTTCGCCGGCAAGTGAGCAACCGCTCTCGACTACTATCTCGACAAGAAGTACTCTGCCGCCAGCAAAATGCTCTACCTGAGCTATGGAGGGGATGTTGATAAGGTTGAAAATTTCGGTTGCGGTATCTCTTTCGGGATTGACTATCATAGAAATACCAAGCTCTTCCTTCATCTCCATTATCTGTCTTCTGTAGTCGGGGTTTCTGACTCGCGCGATGGTGTTCTTGACACCTATCTTCTTTGCGACAAGGCAGGCGAAAACGTTGAGCTCGTCGCTTCCCGTGAGCACGATGGCAAGATCTGCATCCTTGATCTTGGCTTCTTTTTGTATATCAAGACAAGCGCCGTTGCCTACGACACCGAATACGTCGTATTTTTCAATAAGTGTCTCTATTACTTCCTTATTTTCGTCAATGATGGTTATTGTATGTTCCTCTCCCGAGAGCGTTTTAAGTATGGTCTTTCCTATTGTTCCGAGTCCGATTATTACGATCTTCATTTTTATAGCTCCGTTTTATTCTGTTTGTTATAGACATGTTTTCTTCATTATACTCTTTCTGTATCCTTTTGTCAATAAATGAACGTGCAGCATAAAATGAATATGAAAAAACTTTTTTGCAGGTGATGATATGCTTATACCGAGAAGATACAACCGATTCCGCGCACTTGAATATGCCGAGAGGTGGGCGTTTGAAAGAAACCCGCTTTTTGCAAGCTATAACGGCATCGGCGGAGACTGTACGAATTTTATTTCGCAGTGTGTTTTAG